>CAZOPW010000005.1:0-32624 GCA_964581795.1 uncultured Thermoplasmatales archaeon
CTTAGATGCAAAACTTGTTTATGCTAAAAAGTATTTATTGTATTGTTAACGCATGGATGAGGAATATATAATAGAAGGTTTAGTTGATCTTATTTTCAAGGCAGAAACTCAGTTACCACCTGATGTATTATATGCATTAAAAGAAGCTGAAAAAAATGAGAGTGGTATTGCAAAGGTTCAACTTCAAACTATGATAAAAAATGCTCAGATAGCAGCAGAAACTAAACGACCGATTTGTCAAGATACTGGAGTTCAAACCTTTTTTATAACTGTCGGTGAAGACTTTAAACATATTGGTAGAATTAAAACGTTGATAAAAAAAGCAGTAAAGGAGGCTACAGAATCAATTCCACTCCGACCAAACACTTTTGATGTATTTACTAAGGAAAACCACAAAGATAACATCGGCGCGTATATTCCAGCGATCACCTGGGATTTTACAACAGGGTCAGACGTAACGATCACCGCAGTTCCAAAAGGTGGAGGAAGTGAGAATATGAGCAGTCTTGTAATGCTTAAACCTGGAGTTGGCATTCAAGGTGTCAAAGATTTTGTTGTTCAAACAATGATTCAAGCAGGGGGAAATCCCTGTCCACCAACAGTGGTTGGAATTGGGATTGGTGGTGGAGCTGATTTAGCTATGAAATTAGGGAAGTTTGCATTACTTAGATCAGTGGGAAAACGTCATCCAAATCAAATAATAGCGAAATTAGAAGAAGAACTCATTGACACAATTAATGAAAGTGGTATTGGTCCGATGGGTTTAGGTGGGAAAACAACGGTTCTTGATGTTCATGTAGAGCATGCACCAAGGCATCCAGCCAGTCTACCTGTAGGATTAGTAGTTCAGTGCTGGGCAGATCGTCGAGCGACAATGATTATTCATAATAATGGTGAATATGAGGTGATATAAGTGAACACATATCAACTTTCTTTACCCCTATCTTTAAAAGAAATTCGAAAACTCCATGTTGGTGATATAATATTTTTGTCAGGAAAACTTTTCACCGCACGAGATGAAGCTCATCAGCAATTATTAGATATTCCAATTGAAAAGGTGCCGTTTGACCTTGACTCTTTAGGGTTGTATCATTGTGGTCCGTTAATGAAAAAAAAAGAAAGCGAGTGGCAGGTTATTGCTGCTGGACCAACCACAAGTAGTCGACTTGAATTATTTGAAGCAGACCTTATCAAGAAATTCCCTTCTATAAATGTTATTATTGGTAAAGGCGGAATGGGAAATAATACATTAAATGCGCTGCGAAATCATGGAATATACCTTTCATACACTGGTGGTGCTGCGGCTCTTGCAGCAGATCAAATATTAAAAGTGGAAGATGTATTTTGGTTAGATAAGCTTGGAATGGCTGAAGCTGTTTGGGTTTTTTCAGTTGATTCATTTGGACCGTTAATTGTTGGCATTGACGCTCATGGAAAATCTTTATTTCAAACTAAATAAATAAGATTTCATGTTGATAAATATTAATTTTAATAGGTGGATTAATATGATAAATATCAGATTATTTAACAATGCTTTTAAAGGATATTTTCTTTCATTTATGTTAAGGATGCAGAGAGGGTGATGCATATGAAAAATATTTTAATTGTGGATGATTCCAAATTTATAGGGTTAACGACAAAGAGAAGCCTTGAGGAACTAGCACCGAATTATTCAATTCTTTATGTTGATAGTGGGCAAACTTGTCTAGATATTCTAAAATATAATTCGTTTGATATTATTTTATTAGATATTGATATGCCAGGGATGAACGGATGGCAGGTGTATAAAAGATTGCGTGAAAATGATAAAATGAAATCAATTCCTGTTGCTTTTTACACGTCAAAAGAGGATAATGTTAGCAAGAGCTTTGGAAGAATACTTGGGAATGCATATCTTGAAAAAGGTATTGGGATGAAAGAATTGAAAGATAGGATTGATTTTATCATTAAAAATCCAGTCAAAATTGATGACTCAAAAGAAAAACTCATTGAGGAATCTCTAGATAAATTAATTCAACAATAACAAAAATTTGAAGAATTGAATGTGCAACGATACGAAAATCCTCTTAGTGGAGGGTAAAACCTTTATTATCGTTCGAGATGCTTTTTTCTAGTGAGTATAAGTTATGTCATTAGCACCATCAATAAATGTTGAAGAAGCAATTACTGTGATTAAATCATTTATGAATACTTATGTTACTAATGCCAAATCTCATTCTGTCGTGTTAGGATTTTCTGGTGGTATCGATTCTGCAGTTACTGCTGTTCTCTGCCAGCAGGTGTTTGGAAAAAAACATACTCAGTGTCTTTTTTTACCTGATGATGCAACACCAGAGAAAGACCGAAATGATGTTTCAATTCTTGCTGAAGAATTTGATTTACAAGTAGAAGAACATGATATTACAAGTCTTGTTGATATATTTTTTAATGAAACCAATGCTACAGAGGATAAACTAGTAAAAGCAAATATCAAAGCGCGTTTAAGGATGGTGATGCTTTATAGTTATGCAAATAAAGCAAAAAGCCTTGTTTGTGGGACTTCGAATAAATCTGAATTACTAATTGGATATTTTACAAAATATGGTGATGGGGGTGTAGACCTTATGCCCCTTGGAGATGTGTATAAATCTAATGTTTGGGATATTGCTAAAAAATTAGGTTTGCCTAAGTGTACAATTGAAAAACCACCTACTGCTGGTTTATGGGACGGACAAACTGATGAAAAAGAATTGCAAATGACCTATGATGTACTTGATCAAATTCTTGTTGGGTTAGAACAAAAAAGGGATGTAAAGGAAATTGCAACTATAATAAATATTGATGAAAAGGACGTCTCTCGAATTCAGCATATGCGGATTTGTAGTCAACACAAAAGGAATTTACCGTTGATTCCGAAACTAGGTGTTCGAACGCAAGGGCTTGATTGGAGATCACCTGTACAATTAGGTTAGAAATTTCTAATGAAGGGAATTTTGTTCAGCTATTCTACTTATTGTATTGAAATGTAATTAATCTAAATAGCTAAATTTTATATCTTTCATAAAATCAGAGTAAAAATGATAATTTTTAGGATATTTATTCATATATATTTATGTATACTTAAATGAAGGTTCTTAATGAAATAGTGAAAATGAGTAATATATAATAATTCAGCAACAACTCTTCATAAAGTTATTCACAAATCATTCTTAATTTAATCAATCGATAAATATAATAATTGAAAAAATATACTATAATTAGATAAGAAATATGAAATCAAAACAAATAAAATCCATTTTATTAATTGTAAGCATCTTCTTTTCAATAAGCTTCAATTCCTCAATCATCGCAGAATATTCTTCACAAAATGACACACCGGGACCAATAACTTTTGAAACATACACAAAATATTATGAAAACCTAGAAAAAACAGAGGATATAACTATTATTTATCCGCGCTCATCAATTCCAGTAATCTTATCACAAAATCAATCATTTACCATTCAATTTCAATCAATCTCATTTGATCAATTGACTGCGACAATAAGCACTGCGTATGATTCTCTTATAGATACTATAGTATTAGAAATTAATTCAATAGTTGAAAAAGAAAACATACATTATGCAACGGTATCAATTCCAGAGTATACGCCCTCTGAATTTTACAATCTAACCATCACGATTAAAAATGATGAAAAAACTATTTCCACAACAAGACCAAGGGCTATATGCGTCAAAGACACCTTATCAGATTCATTCTCTTTCGTTCACCTGACTGATTTTCATATTGGGGATCCTAGAGGTCTTATAGAGAATCCACGAGAAATCATTGGATGGAAAGCAGCTAGAAAAACCGTAGAAGAAATCAATTTACTTAATCCTGATTTTGTTCTCATCTCTGGTGATCTTACCTTTGGTCAATTATACCCATTTGAATATAGTTTCGAATACCCAAAATGTTACGAAATCCTTCAAGATTTCACTGTTCCAACCTATCTTTGTCCTGGAAATCATGATGGATACATCCAAACTTTTCAAGATGGATTTAAATTCTGGGAAGATTATTTTGGACCACTATACTACTCTTTTGATTATCATAACACTCATTTTTTAAGTATTAACTCATACGATTGGCCAGCAAAGGCAAGAATAGGATTTTCATATCTCGTATTCAATTGGGGAGGAAGTATCCGAGAAAATCAATTGAATTGGATAGAAAACGATTTGTCTAATCATACTGAGGCAAATCAAACTTTTATGATGATGCATCATAATCCGCTTTGGAATACGAAAGAAGATTCTTTATTTGGAAATGGGTATTATAATCAACAAGAGATCCTTAATCTAATTCGAACAAAGCATGTCGATGCTGTTTTCGATGGGCATGTTCATTATGATAACATAACGGAAGATAACAATACACTTTATGTAACTACGACAACTGCATCAAGTAGTTTGGAAAAAGATGGATATTGGGGGTATCGATTGGTCAATGTGGAAAATGGCTCGATAACAGAATATAACTATGAAGAACCAGATCGTTCGATACCATCATATCAAATAAATATTATCAATGAGGAATCAAACTCAGTAACTATAGAAAATAAATTACAAAAACCAATAAACATACATTACGAATTTATTGTCCCAAACAAAGAATATACTGTCAATACAGGTGAAATAATTCAATCAAGAGAAAAAGATGATATGGCAGCAATCTATGTTAAAGCTACCATAAACGCTGAAACAACAGAAACGATTACACTTTTGCAATAGAATTTAGTTCAAGTTTCTTCCCAGTAAGTTTCTCATATGCTTCTAAATACCGTTTTTCAGTTCCTGAAACTACTTCTTCAGGTAGGTGGGGTGGATCGGAATTTTTATCCCAACCGGTACTGCTCAAATAATCACGAACATATTGTTTATCAAAACTTGGTTGTCCCTTTCCAGGTTCGTATTCATCTGCCGGCCAAAACCTGCTGGAATCTGGGGTTAATAATTCATCTACAATAATGATATCATCCCCGATTTTTCCAAATTCAAACTTGGTATCTGCTATTATAATACCTTTTTTCCGAGCATAGTCAGCAGCAGTTGTGTAAATCTTTAAAGATAGTTCCTTTAATCGTGCTGCATCATCAACTCCAATTATTTTTTCCATTTCTTCATATGATATATTTTCATCATGACCTGTTTCAGCTTTTGTAGATGGAGTAAATAATGGTTCATCAAATTGCTCAGATTCTTTCATTCCACTCGGTAGCTTTATCCCGCACACGGTATTATCTTTTTGATAAGATCTCCATGCAGATCCTGATATATATCCACGAACGATACATTCAATTGGTAAGACTTCTGCTTTTTTTACAAGCATACTACGTCCATATACTTGATGAGAATACTGTTGTAAATCAGATGGAAATTCAGAAATATCTGCTGAAATCATATGATTTGGAATGATATCACTAAAATAATCAAACCAAAATGCAGATATTTGAGTTAAACAAATTCCTTTGTTTGGAATTGCTTCATGTAAAACCCAATCAAATGCGCTAATCCGATCAGTCACAATCAATAAGAGTTTATCATCAACCTCGAAAATATCTCTAACTTTTCCTTTTTTAAATTCTTTAAATGGAAGATTAACTTCTGTTACCGTCCCCATAATTTTTTACCTCTCTATACCATATTTTATTGAATTTTTGCTCCTTCTTTAACTGGTTTATCCGTATTAACAATTGTTGACTTAGTTTTTAATGTTTTGCCATCGTAGGATGCAATACCATCGCGATTTATTTTCATAGAGATTTGTTGAAACTCATCAAAGGAAAGCACATCAGTAGGATTTGGATTAACACCTTCAGCAATGACTTGATCGCCAGGTTTACCACCTTGAGGGTCAAGTAATGAAACAACACCGTCACTATCAGTTGCAGCTAGAAGCATTGCTGTTGATTTCACACCCCGTATTGTTGCCGGTTCAAGATTTGTCAACACAACAATTTTTTTACCGGTTAACTCATCAGGAGTATAATGTTTTTTCAATCCAGCGACAATCACCCTTTTTCCTTTATCTCCTATGTCGATGTGAGCTAAATATAATTTATCGGCATTCGGATGGTCCTTTACTTCTAAGATTTCTGCTACACGTAAATCTAGTTTTGCAAATGGGTCCTCTTCTACCATGATATCTTCCAATACTAGTTTCTTAAATAATGGTTTTGGTTTCGATAATTCAAAACCAACATTAATTGGTTTATACGCATCAGTCCACTGCACTTCATGAATTGAACCTGTGTTTCCTATCATCTCCCAAACTTTTTGAGACGAAAAGGGAAGATAAGAAGCAAACAATACAGATAATGCTTTTACTACTTGTAAACATACATATAATGTCGTTGCACAGTGAGCTTTATCTGTTTTAATATCCTTCCAAGGTTCTTTTTCATTGAAATACACATTTCCTTTTTTTGCTAATCCCATAATCTGTTTTAACCCTTGTTTGAACTTACAATTATGAAGTGATTTTTGAACATTTTTCACTGTTTTTTCAATGTCTTTGATTAACGCCTCATCAATCTCATCAAGGGGACCATGCTCAGGAATGGCCTCATAATTCTTATGAGTAAATGAAACAACTCTATGAACAAAATTACCATAGGTTCCAACGAGTTCATCATTGTTTTTAATCACAAAATCTTTCCAATCCCAATTAGAATCTTTATTTTCTGGCATATTCATTGATAAATAATAACGGATTGCATCCACATCAAAATCTTTGATAATATCAGGTACCCATACTCCAGTTCCTTTACTTTTCGAGAATTGTTCACCGCCAATCCGTAAATATTCATTTGCAGGAATATCAAAAGGTAACTGTAGTTTACCATTATAACCCATTAAAATTGAAGGCCAAATAATTGAGTGAAAAGGTATATTATCTTTTGCGAGAAAATAATAGTGTTTTGCTTCATCATTTTCCCACCAATCCCGCCATTTCTCTGGTTCATTTCTTTTTTTACTCCATTCTTTACTGGCTGCTAAATATCCTATGACTGCATCAAACCACACATAGATTCTTTTATCCTCAAAACCTTTTAAAGGAACGGGTATTCCCCAAGTCATATCCCTGGTTATTGCACGGTCATGTAATCCTTCTTTCAACCAGTTCTGTGTGAATTTAAGTACACTAGCCTTCCAATGTTTTTTCCCCTTCATCCATTGCTTTAGAGAATCTTCGAAATGACTTAATGCAAAAAATAAATGCTTTGTGGTCTTAAGCTCAGGGGTCTCGCCGCATAATTTACAACGAACATCTATTAAATCAACAGGATCAAGGAGTTGTCCACATTCATCACATTGATCACCACGGGCTCCCTCACATCCACAATTTGGACATGTTCCTTCGATGTATCGATCAGGAAGAAAACGATCACATTCATGACAGTAGAACGATTCAACTTCTTTTTCATAAATGTGATTTTTTTCATATAATGTTTTGAAAATATCTTGAACAACTTCGCAGTGATTATCTGTTGTTGTCCGTGTGAATAAATCAAAAGATATCCCAAAATCTTTCATATTTTGTGTGTGTTCCTTATTGAAACGATCAACTACATCTTTTGGTCGAATGTTTTCTTTATCTGCGGTGATAGTCACAGGTGTTCCATGTTCATCGCTTCCAGAAACCATGAGGACATCATTTCCTTGCAACCTTTGAAAACGAGCAAAAATATCAGCTGGTAAATAGCAACCTGCAATATGGCCTAAATGTAAAGAACCATTGGCATATGGCCATGCGACACCTATGTAGATTTTTTCATTCATATGATGTGTTCCCAATCCTAATACGGGGGTAACATTTAAATATGGCGCAAGGCTAATAAATGCTTAATATATCACATATTGTGTCTATTGAAAAATAGCACTCTTGTAACATTTACTAAAAAATATGTTACTTCCTTCATTGGATTAGATTCACACTTTCACTATGAAACGAAACATTTCGCGAGAAAAAGGATAAAAGTGAGGGTTATTCGCCCATTGATTAGATAGAGGGTGGAACAGAAAACCTCGTGCTATTTTTCAAATAAATTAATGTTCATTGACACAGAAAATGAACTATAGGTGATGATAATGGTTATTGATCCAGCAACAACAAAATATATGATAAAAGCAACCATCCGAGCTGACGGTGTAATCGAAAAATCGGATGTTGTTGGGGCCATTTTTGGTCAAACTGAAGGGCTCTTAGGAGATGAACTTGATCTTCGAGAGTTGCAACGGTCTGCCCGGGTTGGCCGAATCGAGGTCGAGTTAGAGTCAAAAAACGGTAAGAGTCAAGGAACGATCACACTTCCTACGTCACTAGATAAGGTTGAAACAGTAATTCTTGCGGCAGCTTTTGAAAGTATTGATCGTGTTGGTCCTTGCAAAGCCACAATTGAAGCTGAAGAAGTCGAAGATGTTCGAGTTGCGAGGCGTAAACAAGTGATTGAACGAGCAAAAATTTTATTAAACAAAGTTCTTGAAGAAGGTAAAGTTGAAGGCGGAAGTATTGCAGATAATGTGAGGCAAGCGGTTCAAATTGAGGAGATCATTAATTACGGCTCAGAACGTTGTCCTGCAGGCCCTAATATTGAGAAAAGCGATGCAATTATCGTAGTTGAAGGACGACGAGATGTTTTAAATCTGTTACGATATGGAATTAAAAATGTTATTGCTGTTGGCGGGACAAATATTCCTAAAACTGTTGTAGATTTAACAAAAGAGCGGATTACGACTGCTTTTGTTGATGGCGATCGTGGCGGTGAACTTATTTTAAAGGAATTATTACAAACAGCTGATATTGATTTTGTTTCTCGAGCTCCACAAACGCGAGAAGTTGAAGAAATTCCGCAAAAACTTGTGATGAAAGCGTTAAAAAATAAGATTCCAGCTGAACAATATGCAGAAATGTATAATATTGAGATGCATAAGAGCAAACCGGAAAGTTATGATAAAAGTAAGGACAGCGAAAAATCTGAGAAAAAAGAAAAAGAATCAAAAACAGACACATCAAAAAAATCGTCTTCTAATAAAAGTAAATCTGATGATTATTTCTCAATTCTTGATGATGTTTCAGGGTCGTTAAAAGCTGTCCTCCTTGATAAAAAGGATAAGGAGATTAAAAAAATTCCTGTTCGAGAACTTACCGATGAGCTTAAGAAAAGTAAAAATATTGAAACTGTTGTTTTTGATGGAATCATTACCCAACGATTGCTCGATATTGCTCATAATAAAAATGTGAAAACTATTGTTGGCATGAAAATGGGTAATGTCGTAAAAAAACCAAAATCTGTAAAAGTCGTTACAAAGAAAAAATAATTTTTTTTTCTTTTTTATTTTTTTTTGTCTTAACTTTTAAATGGAACCTATTTTTTTTATAAGTTTGTTGAGTGTTTTCCCCAAAAACTCACGTGAATATTAGGGTATTGATCATCTAAATGAGTTCTAATTAAGGTATATGAACTCCAAATAAGAATCATGAAAAAAAGCATTGAAAGTAATATGCTCATTGGCGTTCCAAAAAGGGCTTGGAAGAAAAAGGAAACACTCCGTAACACCATTATTTTCAGATAGAGGAATAAAGCAAATAGTACTATTGTACTGATGAAGAGGAGATGAAGCAATTTTTTTTCTTTTGCTGGAAGTTGATGTAATGAATGATTTTTTTGTTTGAGTGAAAGATTATGAGAAGCATATGCAATTTTTTTTGAAGTTATCAGAGCACTAATGACGATGATAGGGAGAAGAAGAAGTGATATAATCCAAATAAGCGGGTGTAAAGAATTATTTTGTTGTAAAAGAATATCGTACATGGGCAGAAGTGAAAAAAACAAGGATCCAAATAATCCCGCCATTGCAATTTGAATTTTCATCCCATTCCTCAAAAGAACAAAAAAACGTCATACTTAAAAAAGGTTTTGATTTGATAAAGTCTTTTGTTCAATGTGCAAAAAATTCACTGTTTTTAAAGTCTTCGTAGAAAATGATAAAAACCCTGATTATTATTTCATGTTGTTATTTTGATGGTGGAAAACTATTATGCAGAAGGATGAACTCATACAACTGCATACATTTTTGCTCCAATTAAAAACTCATCTTGAAGAGTTCATTGGACATGATGGTATAGCAGAGTTTCAACGATATCAAAAGCTGGACGTTACCCCTTATCAAGTGTATAAATCTAAAAGAGAACATACCTTAGCCGTTTTTATTTTAAGTAAAGGAATAGCTGATCTACTAGCGAATAATCAATGTGATGGATTAGATAATATTTCCAACCGATTGGAGTTGATGTCTGAACGATTCATGACGGATAAGGAAAAACAATCACTTAGTGAAATCCATTCCATCGCATAATATACGCATTTTCTCCATTCTGATAAAAACAAGGAAACTCTTCAGTAATAGAAAAATTATGGTGCTGATAGAAAGCAATTGCTTTTTTATTACTTACTGCCACTTCTAGTTCTATAGTATTAAGTTTTCTTTGATTGAATTCAGCTAATAATTTTTGAAGAAGCTGGGATCCAACACCTTTTCTTTGCATTGAAGGAGTTACTCCTATCATTAATATTTTTGCAAAATCTTCTGAGAAAGGAACTCCAACAATAAAACCAATGAGTCGTTGATAATAATGAGCGGTCCAAAAACCCCAAGGGCAACTTTCGTAAAAATAGGTAAAAAGTGTTGGATTATATTGTTCTGAAAGTACTTTTGAGGCAAGTTGCAATACAGCAAACATGTCTTTGGCTTTGAATTGTTGAATTTGTAACACAGATTTCACAAATTTGTTTTAGTATAAAAACCTTAAGCGTATGTTTAATAAAGAAAAGGGGATTCATGGTTGGAAAGAGTAGGTGGTCGACTGATGAATATTGATGATGTAATGGTCACAAAAACTATTTTTAATCGTTTCGCAAAAGAATTTCCATCCTATTTTGAGGTTGATGTCGCAATAGCTGGTGCCGGACCTGCAGGATTAGTAGCAGCAAAAACACTTGCTGAAGCAGGAAAAAAAGTAGTCCTCTTTGAAAGAAAACTATCTGTTGGTGGAGGAATGTGGGGCGGAGGTATGACATTTCCAGTTATTGTTGTTCAAAAAGATTCAAAACATATTCTTGAAGATGTTGGTATTAGCATTATTGAGGAAGGAAATGGTTATTTCAGTGCTGATTCAATAGAAAGTGTTTCGAAATTGACTAGTGCTGCGATTGATGCTGGAGCAAAATTTTTTAATGCGATTTCAGTCGAAGATGTCTTGATTAAAGATAATTCTGTGAACGGATTTGTAATCAATTGGAGTGCAATAGAAGCAGCTGGGCTTCATGTTGATCCATTAACGATTCGTGCTTCAGCGTGTATCGATGCAACGGGTCATCCTGCAGAAGTTTGTCACATTGCACAACGAAAAATTCGTCCAACAACTGGACCATTAAGTAAGAAAACAGCATTCATTGAGGGATCAATGTCAGCAACAACTGGAGAACAAGCTGTTGTTGATAATACAAAGGAAGTGTTTCCTGGTTTATATGCTGTTGGAATGTGTGCAAATGCTGTTTTTGGTTCTCATCGTATGGGTCCTATTTTTGGAGGTATGCTTCTCTCTGGAAAAAAAGTTTCAGAACTCATCCTTCAAAAATTAAAATAAAAAAGAAAAAGACGTCTCTTCGTTCGTTTTCATGTTTTGATATGGGATGTACTAGACTGTTAATGATTGATTTAGTTGATTTTTTTTATGGGAATAAATATGAAAATAACATAATCAAAACAATGACGATAGGAACGCATACTAATGTTGTCCATGTAACAATATGGGCCGTGGATCGTTTATCTATCCCATATGGTAAAAGAAACATATTCGTACTTGTAACCGGTAGAATTGCATTAATAAAAATTACAGCAAACCATGCACCTGATATCAAACCGAGTGAAAGCAAACCTCCAAAGATAACTCCGATGACGAGAGGAGTAATCAAAACGGTTAAGATGAACATGTCACGGACCCATCTCCAATGATCACTTTTATCTGATTCTAAGCCAAGTAATTTTTTGATTTCACTAAGTTTCAAATCTGATGGGTGAATACCAGCACCTACATAGTACAACGCTGCGGGAATAGTAATTGCTGTATAAAACTTGACAAGGAACGGTATTGGTTGATTAAAATCAATGGTCACTCCGCCAGGTCCATGTAATAAAACTGCTGCGAGAACAAAAGAGATAAGATACCAAGGATATAATCTTAAAAACCAGGGTAATGGATTTTTTGCTTCATCAATTTCCTTTCTTTCTTTTTTATGTAAGTGTGATAGGATATATGGGATGATTGCAAACAATGCGATACCGACTAAAGCCATAAAGATACCAGCTTCGAGTTGCCAAAATGCCATCATTGCACTGCCAATAAATGCAGAACTCCTTCCTTGATTTGTAAGCATTGTTTTAAGATAAAGTGTTTCTTTTTTTGATGAAAGTTTTTGTTTTTTAATTTGATATTTAGCAAAGAAAAACGCAAGTAGATACATAAGTAGGATGATGAACGCAACAATTAGGGAAAATTGAATTTCTTTTGCTCCAAACGTTGTACTTATAAAAATACGAAACAGTAGTACAGGTATAAAAAAATACAGCAGGATAAGACCAATTTTTTTCATAATATTATCTATCTTTTCACGACCCGTGAACTTCGCGATAAGAAGGGTAAGAACAAATCCTATAACAATCCATGGTAAAGTATACAATCCTGAAATATAAGGTAAAATTGCTTTGAGTAATTCAATCATATAATCAGTGTCTCCTCACACTCAATTTTTTTTTATCGTTCAATCACTCGTTTTGCTTTTCCAGTACTTCTTGGAATAGTTTTTGGTTCAATAGCATTAACAGGTACATGAAGATTTAAGATACTATAAATCTCACTTTCCGCTTGCTCTTCCAAATCATCGAGATTGCCTTGCCTAAATCGCTCTTCAGTTGGTTCAACTTCAACAGAGAGACTTGTCATATCTCCTTTTTTGGTTTTGACAATTTGGTAGTTATCACTAACGCCAGTAACCTTCATGAGTGCTGCTTCGATTTGACTTGGGAACACGATTACTCCTTTTACTTTCATCATGTCATCACTTCGCCCCTTGATCCTAGATTGAATTGGAAGTGTCCGTCCGCAACTGCAGCTTTCCTCCATAATCATAGCTAAATCCTTTGTTCGAAATCGAATCGCAGGAAATGCTTCTTTAGTTAATGTAGTGAACACAAGTTCTCCCTCTTCACCTGGTTCAAGGGTCTCTCCTGTTTTTGGATCAATGATTTCTGGAAGGAAATGGTCAGCATTGATATGCAAGTGTTTCTGTTCACATTCACTTACAACACCAGGGCCAATAATTTCTGTTAAACCATAATGTTCATGAGCAGTGATATTCCATCGTTTTTCAACATTATCTCTCATCTCTTCACTCCAAGCTTCTGCACCAAAAAGACCAAGGCGTAATTTGAAGTCTTTTGAAGGATTATATCCTTGTTCTTCAGCAACTTCTGCCATGTATAATGAATAAGAGGGGGTGCATGCGATGGCAGTTGTTCCAAAATCTTTCATCACATCAATTTGTCTTTTGGTATTCCCTGAACTAATGGTAATGACGTTTGCCCCTATCTTTTGTGCACCTTTTTCAAATCCGTGAGCTCCAGTAAATAAACCATAGCCGTACGAGTTCTGCATGACATCATGTTTTCTCAAACCATTTGCATAAAGTGATCGGGCCATGACTTCAGCCCATAATTCAACATCATTACGAGTATATGGACCAACCACAGGTTTTCCGGTGGTTCCAGAAGAAGCATGTACTTCAATGATATCGTCATGACTAGTGCAGACTAAACCAAATGGATAATATTCACGTAAATCATTTTTCGTCAAGAAAGGTATTTTTTCAATATCTTTTACGGTTTTTATATCATCTGGACCTACTCCAGCATTTTTCAGTTTCTGCTTGTAAAATTTATTATTTGTATACACATGTTCTACCAGATTTTTCAACCGTTTTGCCTGTAATTTTTTTAATTCATCAGGTTTCATTGATTCGAATTTTGGATTCCATAATTCAGCGGTCATCAGTTGATGCCTCCCAAATAATTTTTCAACCCTGCATCTCCCTTCTCCATTATAACCGTTTTGAAAATCTTTCAATCTTCATTTTTACAAAGAAATCATTTTAACATCATAACTATATTCTAAGGAAAAATTTGGTGAGAAAATGAACGCGTTAGTTCTTGGTGCAGGATTGATGGGTAAAGCAATCGTCTATGATTTAGTACATAAAACGACATTTTCAACGATAAAAATCCTTGATGGAAACAAAAAATGTCTTAATGAAACAAAACATTTTTTCCAAAACGAATCAAAAATTACATTTCATCATCAAGATGTCACTGATTCAAAACAAATGAAATCATTTCTTAATGATGCAGATGTAGTCATCTCTGCAGTTCCTTATTTATATAATGAATCACTGACAAAACAGGCTATTAAAAATAAGTGTCATTTTATAGATTTAGGCGGGAATAACAAAGTAGTTACAAACCAAAAAAAGTTACACTCGTTAGCTGAGAAAGCAGAGGTAACTATTATACCTGATTCAGGTCTTGCTCCAGGACTTGTTTCAATTTTAACAAAAAGCTTGGTAGAGGAATATGGACATTTATCAAAATTAATGTTACGAGTAGGAGGTTTACCTCAACTTCCGCAAGAACCGTGGAAGTATCAACTTGTTTTCTCAGCAAATGGATTAATCAATGAATACGTTGAAGATGCAATTGTTCTTGACCACGGCAGGATCAAATCAATTTCATCATTAACCCAAGAAGAATCTATTGATTTTCCAAAACCATTTGGTAGACTTGAAGCATTTACGACATCTGGAGGATGTTCAACCCTTCCTTATACTTATAAAAGTAAGATTGATTATCTTGATTATAAAACCATCCGGTATCAGGGTCATCTTCAACAAATTAAACCATTATTTAACCTTGGATTACACTCTCAAGATACAATAAAAATAAATAATATTAAGTTAAAACCACGGGATATACTCATTCACTTATTAGAAAAATCATTACCAAGTGAAGGAAAAGATGTGGTATTGTTAAAAGTTACTGGCGAACAAGAGACAAAAAAGAAGAAACGAAAAATAGAATTTGAAATGATCGATTACTATGATGAGGAAACAAACTTATCGGCAATGATGCGAACTACAGGATTTCCCGTTTCAATTACTGCCGATTTAATTGCATCAAATCATATTACAAAAAATGGTGTTTTCACACCTGAAGAAATAATTCCGGTCAACTTGTTCTTAAAAGAATTAGAAAAAAGAAATATTGACATTAACAAAAAGGAAGAAACAATAGAACTATAGGGAAATACGATGAGAGTTGAAGATGAGCATTTTTTAGATCATAAAAAACAAGCAATTCAAAATCTCGATAAAGCTTTACAGAAGAAAAAAGTTGATTCAATCATTATACCATTGTTAAACAAAATTAATAATCTCCCCGCTTATTTTACTACAAGTAGTTGTGCTGGACGTATCGTCGTAATGCAATTACCTGAGATTGGTGATAAAAAAAACGCAAAGTTCCTGGGTCGTTGGCATCGTAAAGTCACTAAAAAAGAAGTGTGTAACGCTATTGATTCATTTAACATCGGGCAACTCTGGTTTCTTACTCAACCTCCGATTTTTCACATAGGATGCAAATCGATTTCAGCGGCAAATATCATGATGAAAACCGGGATAAATAGTGGTTTTAAACATTCGGGAATAAGAAGTATTTCTGGACAGATTATTGTTGAATTGCAAAGTACTGAACGAATGGATATGCCTCTTAGTAAAAATGGAAAAAGTATGATTCCAGATTCTCTCATTTCATTTCTCATTGATACTGCAAATACTGCTTTGCAACGGGCTCAAGAAAAATTAAATCGTCTGGAAAGAGAAATTGAAATACTAAAAATGGTTTAGATTAAAAGTCAAATATTTAGGTATTTGGAGATCGGCTATTCCATGCTTGAGTCGGGATCTCCTGATAAATCTTATATTGTTGTTTCTTTTGTTTTTTATGAGCTTCTTCCTTAATTTGATCGTGATTAAAGGACCAATAATATTTCCTCAATTTTTTTCCTTGTTCTTTTAATTCCTCTCTTCGAAGTTTTAAAAGTTTTTCTTTCTGTAATTCATATAAAAGTGCTCGTTGATATTTATCAATAGACATATCTTCGACTTCTTTACGGCCTTTAAAAATCTTTTCTACAGTTTTTGCAAGTCCTTCGGCATCTTCTTTTTTCATTTGAAAGGTGTTTTTCAACGCGTTTACCAGTAGTTTATTCATATGGTTCCTCACCACTACTGGTTTTCTTTGTTTGATTATTAAGGAATTATGGTACAAGTGTTATCAGGGTTCTTTACAGCTATTTCCAAAAAGACATAATGACAAAAAATTTAGTTTTTTCAACTATGAGGCCGAATGTTTTAAAAGAGTTATAATGATACGCTCACTGTATTGATTATTAGAAGAGGTGTTAATAAACTATGTCTGATCGGGTGTTTAATTTTTATGCAGGACCAGCCACGTTACCTTTACCTGCGTTAAAGGAAGCTCAAAAAGATCTTTTGAATTATAAAGGAACAGGAATGTCAGTTATGGAGATGTCTCATCGGTCAAAGGATTATGCTCAGATTCATGAAAGAGCAACAGAATTAGTTCATGAACTCATGGGTTTGTCCGATGAATATAAAGTTTTATGGTTACAGGGAGGAGCTTCAACACAATTTTATATGGCACCATTGAATCTTAAACAAGAAGGAAAACCGTTTGAATATGTGGATACTGGCAAATGGTCTGCTAAAGCTATTAAAGAAGGAAAATTTTACGGTGAAGTAAAAATTGTAGCAAGTTCTGAAGATAAGAATCATTCATATATTCCAAAAAATATATCTTTTAGTGATACCGCAGCATTTGCTCACATCACAGGGAATAATACGATTTTTGGGACAGAATTTCATAATTGGCCAAACACGCCAGATGATGTTCCACTTATCTGTGATATGTCCTCCAATATTATGGATCAAGTAATTGATCCGAAGAAATTTGGAGTAATTTATGCTGGAGCGCAAAAAAATATTGGTCCAGCAGGAGTTACACTTGTTATCGTTCGTAAAGATTTACTTGATCGTGTTGATGAAAACACGCCAACCATGCAGAAATGGAGCACTCATGCAAAGAAAGATTCATTGTTTAACACTGGTCCCTGCTGGGCGATATATATGTGTAAATTGAGTCTTGAATACTTAAAAGACTTTGGTGGTGTTAAGGCAATGGAAAAACAAAACAAGAAAAAAGCGTCAATTCTTTATGACATTATTGATGAATCAGACGGATTTTATAAAGGACATGCTGAAAAGGATTCTCGATCCCTGATGAACGTAACCTTTAACTTACCAACTACTGAATTAGAAGAACAATGTGTCGCTGAAGCAGCTAAACAGAACCTTATCGGGTTAAAAGGACATCGGTCTGTTGGTGGAATGAGAGCTTCAATTTACAACGCTATGAGTATGGAAGGCGTTGAGACACTTGCTGAATTTCTTAAAGAATTTCAAGAAGAACATCAGTAAATTCTTCTTTTATTTCTCTTCTTTTTTATATTTGTCATTTTGATAGTTTTCCACACGGTCTTTTTATAATATAATCATGAGAAACTAGTCATGGTAAACCATACCACAATAAAAGGGATGGTGTGACGAAACTATGACAAAAAGAATTATGGTGGTAGATGACGAAGAAGATATCTTGCTTGCATTGGAAACTTTTTTTGAAGCCTATGATGTAGACTTAATTACTGTTACAAATGGAAAAGACTGTATCAAGGAAGTTGAACGAGGATTCAAAGGAACAATTCTTATCGACCTGATGATGCCGAAGATGACCGGATGGGATACGATCGAAGCACTCGTTGAAAGAGGCCTAAACAGAGGATTAATCATAGATGTAATCACTGGAAAAGGAAGCAGGGATAAAGAAAAATTGATGAAACTTGCTCCATATGTAAACGATTATATCAGCAAGCCATTTGATCAGAAAACACTTGAAAGAATTCTCTCTGCATCATAATTTTTTTTCTTTCTTTTTTCAAATTTTTTTCATTCTGTAAATTTCACATAATGACATTTTTACACTAGGCTTTTAAATATAATGAATGAACTAGGCTTTTTGTTAACTGGAACAGGGGTCTGAGTGAAACACGCACCACCAATCCAGTTGTTTATTCTCAGACCCATTGTTTAAGTTAAACATTTATTTAAAAATCATCGAGTGTTTTACGAGTTTCTTCTTCATAAATACGTTGAGCGGTTTTCCAAGATTTTCTTGTGTGTGGAGGTAATTTCTTATATTTTCTAACCCAGTAATGAATAAATTTTTGAGTTATTGGATCGGAGGGATATCCACTTCCAAGGGGTTGATTTATTCGATTTTCTAATGATTGTGCAATAGCTTCAATTTTATGATCTCTTATTGTTTTTGCAATGATTGATGCAGCACTAACGATCGGATAAATATCGTCAGCTTTATGTTTGGAAATAATTTCGATATTTTTTGGAAGATGTGAAGCAATGTTATTTCCAAACCGCTCACTATTTACATCTGCTGCATCAACAAAACATTGGTCTGGTTTCAATTTCTTTATGATTTTTATAAACGCATGTACTTCTATTTCATTCATAGTCATTACTTTTCTCATATCATCAATGTCATTTGCTTTGATGATAATAACTTCAATATTAGTAGCTAATTGTTTAATTTTCTCAGCCAGAAACAATCGTCTTTTTGGACTTAATTGTTTAGAATCTTTCACTTTCATTCTTTCAAAAATTGATTCATCCATAGTAGTTATTCCAGCTATAACAAGTGGACCAATTACTGGCCCCCTCCCAGCTTCATCTATTCCAGCTATCATAACAAAATCATAAATGATATAATAAAATGGTAAAAAGATGTTTTGCCTAGATAATAATAGTCACTTTTTAATAGGGGGGAGTATTTCCTGAGTGCGATACTTTTGCCGACGTGGCTTAGCTGGTAGAGCGGCTGATTCGTAATCAGCAGGTCGAGGGTTCAAACCCCTCCGTCGGCTTGTCAAACCATTTTTCTTCTGTTAAATTTAACAAATAGTGCAATAAATGGTCCGTGGGCTTTTAACCTCGTTTAAATTTTAAAAGAGAAAGAGATTTTACTTAGTTTTACAGATAAACTATGACTTTGGAAGGAAAATGATACTAATATTTATCCATATATGCTATCGCGTGTCAGTGCATATGTGGGGATATTACCTTTTTAAAAGATATCATAACTGATAATTTTATTAAGTAAAAAGTATTACAATTGAACTAATATGAGGGATAAAAATGAAAAAAATAGGATATATGAATCGTTATTATATATTTTCATTAAGTATTTTGCTTATTGTAAATTCCTCTATTTTCTGGGTGCATGCCGAAGAAACGGATCGCATACTAACAATTAACGCCGATGAAAATAAATTAGTAACCCATCTTAGCTTAGGCGGTTTTACCGAAGGATGCTGGCCAGGAGATTATCCAAAATCAGTAACGCTTTTTGCTGATGATGTTGATCTCGTTTTAGAAATAAATTTTGATCGAGAAACCGTAACTGGAACCATAAGTGGATCTGGGTCAGATACAAAATATAGCCATTCATATGAATATCATTGGGATTTCACAGGATCAATCACTGGGGAAATCATTCAAGCATCTCGTGCCCAACATTATTATTGGACATTGCAGGGGCAAGCAGATATCATCATAAATATCAATGCAAAATGGACTTGTCATGGGGGGATTTCCGAAGAAGATTATATTAAAGAGGCATCTCAGACACTTCATGTTATCGCAAATCTTACTGCTGATTCGTATGTGAAATCAAATGGTTTTAGCTATTTTAGCATCAGTTGGACAGATTATAATGGCCTTGAGCAAGGAACACGATCATTTGATGTGACCTGTGGAACTTTAACAGAACATGGTAATTGTGAATTAACTGATGAACTTCCCGATCCGATTAATTTAACAATTTCTCTTGAAGGCCCAGAGAGTATTGATAAAGGATCACCGTCAGCTATTTTTTCGCTTAATCAACAGGGAAGAGACACGGATCTGGTGGATAAAGTCTTGTATTGTTTCTATTATAAAAACCCTGATTGGACACCAGGGGATTCATTACGGGATGAATGGCAATGGTTTGAAAATTATATTAAAAATGATTTAACTGATTTAATCGTTCCAAAGGAAAATATTACTCGCTGGTTATCCTTAGTTGATCAAAACGGTATAACTATTGATGGTGTGAAACAATTGGATTTCCGAGTGGATGTCGAAATTGAGGATAAGAACAGAGTGGTTCTCATTAAAAATCATCCAGAACAATTCATTCTCCCTAATTGGACTTTTGTCTGTAGTAATGCAAAAATCAATCGGTATCAAGTCCTAGGATTGTCAGTGGAATATCCAATGAAA
Organism: uncultured Thermoplasmatales archaeon; assembly: GCA_964581795.1. Lineage (GTDB taxonomy): Archaea > Thermoplasmatota > E2 > DHVEG-1 > DHVEG-1 > EX4572-165. The sequence continues at coordinate 20,610 of CAZOPW010000005.1, forward strand.
CATATGGATATCACACTTGTTGATGAAACGGGAGATTTTGAATATGAAACTTCTACCGATGAACAAGGATACTTTACATTACCCGAGATGGAATCAGGAATCTTGTACTATTTAACTCTTGGTTTTCGATATAAAATTAATGATATCTCATATTTTAGCATGTTTTATAATAATGAGATGCATGAGTTATCACTTGATTTTGAGTTATTGAATAACAAGATCAAATCACTGTCTTTTCAAACAGATACAAAAAATAAATTATCTTATCCCGAGAAACTACCTTCAACTATTTCATTAGCTGATTATTTAACAATGGAAAATGGTGGTATTTCATTTCTGTATCTATATCAACATTATACAGAGGCCTTGGAATTTTATAAGGACTTCTTGAAAGAAGAGATTACATTTCAACTCCCTGTTTTTATTGTAACGTATACTGGTAATGAGCAAGGGACAAAGTATCGTTGGGGACCAGGTTTTGAAGATGAGGGATTATCTATGATTACGATGGCATCAATGAATTCAAACTACCACAATGGTAGAGTGCCTCATGTTGAATATCATGAGTTTTCTCATTATATCATGCATAATTTGTATACGAAAATCCCCCAATCTCCACCAGGTCCACTTCAGGATGTGAATCATGCAGGCTATCTTAATCCAACTACTGCTGATTCCTATGCAGAAGGATTTGCGCAATTTATGTCGGTGGTTATTGCCAATCATTATCAACACTGGTGGATGAAAGGAGAGGTTTCACAGTCATATTCAAGTGTCTGTACGCATCATGGTAGCCTTGAAGTGAATGATGTGGTCTGGGGGAATCGTGGACGGGATGAAGAATGGGCTGTTGCCGGTGTACTGTGGGATTTAATCGATGGGGAAGATGAAGCAAAAAAAGAGGAAAATAGTCTGCAGCAAGAATGGCCATCTCGGTATGCATCAATTCTGAATGCATATGATCTTGATAATGATGGGAAATTAGATAAACATGAATATCAAACATGCATGATTCTTAAACGATATGATCCTACCTCGCCGTATCCTGAAATCGCACGAGCGGATGTAGTTCGCTTTATCGGTGATATTTTAACCCCATTAAGTGAATCAGATACGGAGGTAATACCCCCTGAGATTTTTTCAAAATTCGAATCAAATAATCCATTACTAGTGTTTGATAAAAATAAAGATAATACTTTTAGTCATGAAGAATTTTTTGCCTTTATTAATGCAAGTGATATTGTCAAAGATTATATGATAGAGGATTATATCATAGCATATTTTAAAGGTTATGATCTTAATCAAGATACCTATCTTTCTGAAAAGGAATTGACTCGTCTTGCTGCAGGCGAAGACTTTTTAAAAAATCAATTAGGGCAATATGATTCAGATGGTGATGGTTGCATCTCAAAAGATGAGGTCTACCAAATGGTTCAAAAAGATGAAAGTCTTTGTCGAATTTGTTTTAAGAACCATGAACCTATTTCGGAGGAGGCTGCATTACTTTTGGATAACAATATTCCAGATATTATCACATTGGAATACATCATGAACACGATAAACGTGAAAGATGATGATAATGTTGATTTAACATTTCTTGAACTATGGTCCATCCTGCGATCGTTTCATAATGATTTCACTTCAGTTTACGAATCACTTATTGATACCTATCCTGATCTCAAGAAAGAGATTGATTCTATTTTCATTGCGCATGGTTTTTTCGTTGAAACAACAAAGGGAAATGGTGAAATAGATGATGATGAACCACGTCTTGATGGAGTTTTTATTGACTATCCTGTTGATGGCTTTAAATACAATCCCGGTGAAACTATTGGGTCTGCAGGGAATTATGATCGCCAGGAGAGACGATCATTTGTTCCATTACCAGGTCATTTCGTAAAAACTGATGATATGGTTCCTTTGTATCATGTTGAAGTAGAACTCTATGATGATCCGTCTTTGTATTATGGTTTTCCAACCATGTATTATAACTTTGATGTGTTTAACGATCAGGGATTTATTTATGTGCCTGTTCCACCAGCTGAGTATCAAGCATTGATCAACATTACTGGTGTAGATGTTAAAACTGGTAATCCCTTATTTGTTTCCGGAGAAGAATTCTATGATACTTTCAAGGATTCTGTTGCGCAGGGTTACTATGTGAGTCATGATTTTGGGATCTCGGGTGAAATACCAAATTATCCTGTTAATCCTTTTTCAGCTTCATCTGATATTTCTAATAATTTAGATGATAATTCTTCTTCTGGATATGAAATTATTATATTCATTTGTGCATTATTTTTAATATTCGTTTTAAAACGAAAAGCAATAAAATAACCGCTCATCTCATCCTTTATTATTAGATTTTCAAGCATGGAATAAGTCCATCGATTGATATTAATACATCGGGGACTTTTCCCTCTAACTCCTTAGTCCTCCGTTGGCTTGTCAAGAGGAACCTCTGCTTAAAAATGTACAATATTGTACTTTAATGTCTGGGGGGCTTTTCCCCTTATTTTCCAATATACACAATATTGTCTTGATCAGTACCTATAATAAGGTAATCCTTTGCCGGACCAAAGATATTTCCAGAGCTAAATCCATCATATTTCGTAAACCAGGGCCAAAAACGACTGCTAACTTGTTGTCCTTGTTCGATATCATAAATACGTAACGTTAATCCTTTTAATCCAGCACCGGCATCTGTTCCGATAACAAGTTCCAGTTTACTATCTCCTTGTACATCTGCAAGTATTATGCCATCATGATTGCTACAATACACCTGGAACGACTTTTGTAATTTATGTCCATAATGACCGTATGAATTATAGACATACGCAAAGCTTTCATCCTTATGTTTATCGACCATGACAATTTCATCACGGAAGTCTCCAAGAACGTCACCAACGAGAAATCCATCATGACGATTGGAATCAGGATGATTCACAGTATATCTGCATCCATCAAAATCCCAGTTTAATTCAAATGACCCCAGAGTATCTCCTTGATTATTGAATAGATACACGGTTTTTTCTGCATCATTTGCAACAAGGATCTGTTCCTTGGTTTCACCAATGAGAACATTACCAACAGCAAATCCATCATACTTTGTAAATCGATAGAGCTCAGATGGTAAATAGATTAATTCTTCCCCTTCACTATTATACACATAGAGTCGTCCACCACTATCATCCGCAGTGACAATGATTTCATTTCCGCTATCTCCTATAATATCTCCAATAGCCACGCGATCATTATGAGAATAGAATCCATCGAACACTGAAAGAGGTGTTCCTTGTTCATCAAGAACATAAAACCTTCCATTTTTCCCAGAGGCATCTTCATCAATGACAATCAGTATTTCCTCCTTGGCATCTCCAATAAGATCACCAACGACAAATTCATCCCAGTTGGTAAATCGATGAGAAAATGCTTTACTTGCATCTTGTTCAAATTCCATATGCCATCTTAGGAAAAATCGTCCGTTACCTCCGCCATTGAGCTCTAGGATCATTGCTTGTTGTGACTGGTTTTGTGCGAGTTCTGAAAGGTAATCATAGCTGAGAATGACATGTTCTTCAGCCACGATATCGTCTGCACCTCCAGCGACGAGATCAAGAAGTTCACCAAAGACATATTCCATGAAAGCTCCAACGGCTGCCCCAATAGCTGTGCCAATTAATGGTAATATCATAGATCCAACAGTTGCCCCGGCCACTGCTCCAGCGACACCCTCATCCAACTTTGAAGTGATCCATTGTAGCATGTTATTTTGAATAGTGTTTCCCCAGCCATCTTGTTCACAGAGAATGATGTTAAATCCGATTACTTCATCTACGGGTACATAATCCTCATAAATTAGTCTTTGAGATGCTCTGAATCGTCTGTTCTCACCATCATCGATATCATCAAAAAGATGAGGATTCCCTGTTGACCAGGCATTAGGTGTTTTATGACTTGCGAAACCGCTGACGAGTAAGTAGATTTCATCTGAATCCGTCCCATGATCCCACGTTGACTCATCCTTACAATACAATGAATCAAGGGTAAGACGAATATATAAGGGATCCTGATGATTGTTTTCTTGTTGTGATGAAAGACCAGTAATAATATATCCATTAACAGGTATGGGTTCAGTTATCCCTGGATTTTTTGGCAGGGATATGGTATTATTTTCGTTTTTTACCATGACAAGCACGCTATCGTTAACTGTTATCCCGCCACTGTTGGCTCTGATCTCATATTCTGTGGTCACCAGTAGACTAACATTGAGTTGTCCCTGTGCTGTTACTTGCTGATCATTAAGATAAACAGTTGATGCATGATATGCATTCCAATAAAGTACTGCTTGTTCCCCTATCGAAATTATGGGTGGTTCTGCCCAGATAATTACTGCAGGATTCAGTTCATTGACGGGAGCTGAAACTGTAGGTTTTTCATCTCCTGCATAGTAGACGTTATCTCCTAAGATTGACTCTCCATTGCCTGCATTGTTATTAACGCTCCATTCTCCTTCCTTTGGTGTGGTTTGGTTTCCATCCCCATTGGTATCACCAGCATAGCCATCATCAGAGATGGAGGTAAAGACAACATCGAACCCTTCATAATTTATCAAATTGAAATAATGATTTATCTTACTTCCAGGGGTAACTTTCACTGTTACATGGTCTCCAAGGGTGAGACTTGCATCTTCTTCAATCCAGAAATCGTTATGATTTATGACAAAGGCAACTTCTGTTTCCTCCCAGCTTACATTCGTTCTCATACTGGCAGTATATTCTAAAAAAATACCGTTATATCTATTTGTTTGTGAGGAGTTGTCAGGTTTATGAAACGTATTTGAATCATCTATGTTTACAGCTGCACTGATAGACAGTGGTTTTTCATTTTCGTAGAAGGTATTATTCGAAATTTTTGTACCCTCTGTTGCTTTGTGAGCATTGAGGGCACTACCATTGTTATAGGCAAAGATACAATCAGTAATATTTACGGAGGTATCCCATATTTCTATTGCTCCATCTGGTCCACTATAGTAGAAACAACAGTATTTGAATATTGAACCCGGTTCTTCAATGTAGATTCCTTTCCAGTCACCAGCTATTGGTATACTTTTTCCATCATGATTGGTATCGTCGCCATGTTCATCATCGTTGTAAGATGTGAAGACAATGGGTTCATCATGGGTTCCCTTCGCGATGATGTTTCCGTTTTTTGTTATGCTAATACTTGGTCCTTCATCTGGATGAAATTTAATGATTGTATCTGGTTCTATAGTTAGTGTTGAAGTGATTTGAAAATCCCATTTTTTTATAATGTAAACTGTATTGCTGGTCCAGGTAGTTGGAGAGAAAATGTTTGTTGTAATTTCATAAATGTTTGTTTGAACATCATATTGTTCTTCTTTGATACAACCCTGAAAAAGTGAGAGTAAAATCAATAGTATAATGATTAAATTTTTTCGAATGATGACTGACCCTCCTTTTATACATGCTAAATATGAATGAGTATTTATTTATTTTGTTCAAATGGTTTATTAATGTCATTAAATAAAATTATAAAATCAAATTTGTTTTATAATTGGACTTCGACCCTTTCTTAATTGAGATATTTTATATTAGTCGATTTTTCTTTTGGAGGAAATTACAAATCTTACGATTATTAAATAAATAGAAGGTTTATCTTATAGTTAATATGAGATACGATTATTCGAGGGGGGTTTTAACCCATATACCTAAGTCCCTCCGTCGGCTTGTTTAACTGTTTTTAAGGCTGTTAAATGTAATAAATATTACATTTTTTTAAGGTGGAATTTGACCCTAAATTAAATAAAGCAAATTCAGTCTTATCTATCAAAAAATTTTAGGATCCAGTCTCGGACTCGTTTTTACTTATTGAGCAACTTTTTTAATAAGGGAAAATATTGAAAATGAGATTAAAAACTCTGATTAGTTTTTCTAAGATGGATAGATCTTTTAAACCATCTTTTCCATTGTTTCTTTTAAACGATTGATTCCTTCATCAATGTCTTTCAGTGACGATGCATAGGAAAGCCGTAAAAACCCCTCACCCTGACTGCCAAAAGCAGTTCCTGGAAGTAAACATACTTTTGCTTCTTCAATAATATAATTGGCAAGTTGTTCACTTTTCATTTCAGTTTCCGAAATATTAGGAAAAACATAAAAAGCTCCTTTGGGAAGAATACAGCTAAACCCAGGTACTTCATTAAGACCTTTCACAATTGCTTTTCTTCTTTCAGAAAATTTTTTCATAATGGAATCAACAAAATCCTGACCATATTTTAATGCAGCAACTCCACCCTTTTGAACAAAAGAAGTCGTACAAGATGCAACATCAGCAAATAACATATCGATTTTATGGATGATTTCTTTTGGTGCTACAATATAGCCAAGACGCCATCCTGTCATGGAGTAAGCTTTTGAAAACCCATCAACAATTATGGTTCGTTCTCTGCATTCATCAAGATAGGCGGGTGAGTAATGAGTAAGTCCATCATATAGCATTTTACTATAAATCTCATCGGACAATACATAGCTATTATGTTCTTCAGCAAGTTCTGCAATGGCTTGCACATCCTTTTTGGTTAATACTCCTCCTGTTGGGTTTTGTGGAGAATTAAGAAGAATAAGCTTGGTTTTATCTGAAATCTTTTCCTGTAACTGCTCAGGTGTCATACGGAACTCATCTTTTTCATATAAAGGAATCTGTGTTTTCTTTGCACCCAAAAATCCAAACATGGAGTCATAAGTAAAATAAAACGGGTTCTGATAAATGACCTCGTCAGCCTGTTGAACCGTTGCCATAATTCCAAAAAACAAACCTGGTTTTGCACCAGGTAGAACCATAATCTGATCAAGATCTGGTCGAAATCCTCTTGTTTCTTCAATGTCCTGTTGAATAGCTTCCTTTAATTCAAGTATGCCATCAGTAGGAACATAATGAGTGAAGCCTTCATCAAGGGCTTTTTTCGCAGCATCTTTTACTACATCGGGGGTATCAAAATCTGGTTGACCAATTTCAAACCGAATCATATTATGGCCGTCAGCTTCCATTTGATTAGCCTTTGCCAAATATTTCAAAGGCGGTTCTCCTCGTAATTTATCAAAATCTCCTGCAATATAATTCTTCATAATTTTCCTCCTATTCTGGTTTAGAGATATCAAAACAAATTACTTTAGGTTCAGTCATTTCCTGTAATGAAAACTTGATACCTTCCCGTCCAATCCCTGATTTTTTCACTCCACCAAAAGGCATAGAATCAAGTCGATAATCTGTTGAATCATTGATAATTACACTCCCACAATCAAGGGAATAGGCTGCTTTCAAAGCAAGATTAATATTTTCTGTAAATACGGCAGCATGAAGTCCATATGGCAATGAATTCGCTTTAAGAATAGCATCATCGATATCCTCAATTTCATACAAATTTACCACAGGACCAAAAACTTCTTCACGATGAATAGTTGCATCAACAGGCACATGTTCAAGCACCGTAGGTTCCATAATTGCTTTAGTTCGCTTGCCACCACAAAGGATTCTTGCTCCTTTGTTTTTTGCCTCTTGAACCCAAGATTCAACACGTTTTGCCTCTTCTTCAGAAATCAATGGGCCCATATCACAGTTTTTATCAAGTTTCTCTCCGATTTTGAATTTTTTTGTCTGCTTAACGAATGCTGTTTTAAATTTTTCATAAACTTCTTTATGAACATATAATCGTTGAACACCAATACAATTTTGCCCGGCAGCCCAAAATGCTCCAGAAACACAAGAAGGAACAGCCTTTTTCAAATCAGCATCCTTCCAAATGATAACTGGAGAGTTAGATCCAAGCTCCATTCCAATTTTTTTAATCCCTGCCATTTGCGCTATCTTTTTACCAGTTTCTACACCACCAGTAAAAGACACCATCCGAATGCGATCATCAGTGACCAAAGGTTCTCCTAGGATATTTCCTGGACCAGTAAGTACCTGTAATGCTTTTGGTGGAAGACCTGCTTCTAATAAAAGCTCAGCTAGTTTTAATGCTGATAATGGAGTTACTGTTGCTGGTTTCAATACGACCGCATTTCCTGCAGCAAAAGCTGGACCAATTTTATGAGCAACGAGATTTAATGGATCATTAAACGGGGTTATAGCAAGGATTATTCCAATAGGAAATCTATAATAAAACCCTTTTTTTTCTTCACCACCTGGAAATGAATCAAAAGGAATTGTTTCCCCAAGAATTCGTTTTGCCTCCTCTGCAGAAACCGTTAAGGTATTAATACAACGGTTTACTTCACCGGTTGCTTCATTAATTGTTTTTGAACTTTCACGGGCAAGAAGCGTTGCAATTTCTTTTTGTTGTTTCTTCATTAGTTCAACAGTTTTATAAAGAATCTCCGCTCGCTGATATACACTGAGTGATTTGATTTCCTCGAATCCTTCCAATGCTGAATTCAATGCTATTTCTACATCAGTTTCATCTGCTTGAGGAACCGTGTCAATAAGTGAATCATCATACGGATCAGTTACCTTAATTTCTTTTTTTCGTCCTACCCATTTTCCATCTATTAACATTTTCATATGTAATTCGCCTCCCGATTTCAATTCTTATTAACTAATGACATTTTAGAATTAATGTTTAACAAATCAATAAGTAAGGAATAACCCGTTTCTCTTTTACCAGCACCTGGTCCAACGATTGTAACTGGTCCAAGTTCATCAGTAAAATAAGTTAACGCATTGGTTGCACCCATCACTCCAGCAAGAGGATCATCCATTGGTAATTTCTCAGGAGAAATCTCTGAAGAAAAAGATCCATCCTTTTTAATTTCTGCTTTTCCAATGAGTTTCCATCTTTTGCCTTCATCTTTTGCTTTTCTAATATCCTCAACAGAAATTTCAGTTATACCTTTACGTTTTACTTCTTCCCAGGTTATATTTTTGCCAAGGACTACATTACTTAGAATCACTACTTTTCCTAATGCATCAAGACCTTCAACATCACCGGTGGGATCAGCTTCAGCATACCCGAGATCTTGTGCTTTTTTCAATGCATCCTGATATGACATACCTTCTTCCATTTTGGTGAGGATATAGTTGGTTGTACCATTCAAAATTCCTTTAAATCCAGAAATCCTATTTCCTGCAAGGGTATATTGTGCAAGGTTAAGTGCAGGAGTACCTGCAAGAACTACTCCCTCAAATCCATAATGAACTTTATAATGTTTAGCAAGCTTTAGCAACTTATTGACTTCTTTTACTACAGGTCCTTTATTGGTAGAAATCACATGTTTCTTATGTTCAAGTGCAGTTTTAATATGGGTCAATGCTGGTTCCCCAGTTTTCACATCAGTATAGGTTACCTCGACAATAACATCAGCATTGGTCTTGGTAATTGTTTCAATGCTATCCATACCATTTACTCCTCCAGGATATTCATCAATTTTTTTTCCATTGTTCACCAGATCTAAGATCTTGTTCATGTCAAGACCAGATTCTTCATAGACTGAGCCCTTCATAAGATCAGAAATTGCAACAATAGAAAAATCAAAATCATATCTCTTTTTAAGCATCTGTTTTTTTTCAAGTAAAATCTGTGTAAAACCCTGCCCCACTACTCCAAATCCAATAAAAGCAATTTTATAATTCATTCTTAATTCCTCCTATGATGCAGATTGGGTGCTGCAATAAAAGAAAGACCTTTTTTTGTTAATGCTTTTGCAGTGTTGTTTAAGGATTCATGTTTATCTAAATAATTTTGTAACACTGCATTCATCAGTCCTTTTTCAATAATTTCAGATTTTGGTAGAAAATATTCTAGGATGTCACTAGGATGACTTCGTTTTTGTTCAACCTTTATTTCTCCTCCCTCATGTTTTGCACTGATATTTTTTATGTAAGTAGCTAATTCAAGGAGTTCATCACGTCGATCGTATGGTTGAATTACAATACTTTTCCACGTTTCAAAGATATGATGTTCAAATCGGACATTATTAGTTTGGTTGAAATATTTACGAACGTAATCACTGAGTTCAATCGTAGTATTATTTACGGAGTTAGAAAAATTAAATCCAATCAACGATGTTGATCCATCCTCACGGGAAAATAAACGTGCAGCCATCAGTGTCCAGAACACGGAATAGGGATTATCATTTCCCATATATACTGATATTTTAAATTCTATATCAATCCCAAGTTTATGCATTAAATAGCCAAGAAATATTGTTCCAGGATTAATATTTAGTACTTGTTTCACACCATAATTAGTATAGAAATACAAAAATTCATCAACCCATTTAATGGAATGATCATTAGGTTGACCTACTCCACCAAAATAACCAGTAATTGTTTCCGGACCTCCAAGATGAATATTTGATCCATCAGTTCCTTTGGTATCAAGGGTTTCACAGTAACTCGATCCAAGCATTTGGATGGCGGCTGACATCGCAAGAAGATCACCGTCATCCTCTTGCTCTTTCATATTTCTAACTCGAATGAAACGACCGGGCATTAACTCTTGTTTTTCAATTGCTTGCTTAGCTTCAGCGGTAAAAAATGAAAAATATTGACAGGCACTAATCTCGAGAGTTATAGGGAACTCTTCATTGAACTTCATATCTTTGTAATCTGATCCAAGGATCTTTTTTCGATAATCTTCAATTGAGATAAATGCTTCATTTTCAATCTGTTTATTCAGCCATTCAAGATCAGTAATATGTGATGGATTTTTCTTTTCCAATCGATTCATCAAGTTTTCTATTTTTCTTGCTTCCTTGGCTTTCCGATTAATTTCATTTGGACCGCCATGTTTGTCAACAACGGTTAAAAAATCATTAACTAATGGATTTTCTTCATCTAAAAGAAATTCATTAATTTCATCTAATCGCCCTTTCTCGATAGCTAACATTTTCCTTAAATCTTGCCTCATTTTGCTTCCCCCAAAAAATAGTTAATTATGAAGGTAATGTTTTTTCATTCGTATATAAGATGTTACTTTAAGAAATGTTTGGTTCAATTAAAAATAATAAAATGAAATTAAGAATTCGACATGAAATATGATGTATAATGAAGAGAAGTGACAGAATAAAATAGATAAATAATTTTTAAGTTAGTAATCAAATAATTGAGCTATGATTTTTTTAATTTTTTAAAACATTTAGAAACAAAATATCCATTTGATCCGTTGCATTATTACCTTTTGTATCATAAACTATAACCTTTATTGTATGTTTCCATAATGATCGTTTATTCAGAAGATATTCATATGGTTTTTCTGTATCTGTGAAAATAAGTTTATTGTTGTAATAAAATTCTACTCTATCAATAGGATATGATCCTTGATTTACTTCTGCGTAAAGATTAATTTCATCGAATACTACTGGATTATAAAACTCAACGTTTTTACGTATATTGTCATTAAAATATATTTTTCCGTGTCTTGGATTTGCAATATAGATACGTGGCATTTCTATTTCTGAATCCGCTAATACAGCCATAGTTGCAGCAATATGCCGGGTCATGTTCACAAGATAACTAAAATTAATATTACTAATATCATCTTTTGGAGTGTGCATATATGGATCTCCTTCAGCTTGCCATACACACAACGATTCATATCCAAGTTTTATAAAATCAAAATAATCACTTCCTCCTCTACTTGCATCCCTATTGATATTCCATCCTGAGGTAATGTTAAAATTTAATCCATACGTTTTGGAAATATTTTTCATGATATCTGCAATCCATCCGGCATCTTCAGTTTGAGAAAGTCTCATTTTTCTTCCATTTTCCCTAGTGGTAGCTTTTCCGATCATATCCGCGTTGAATTCAACTAGAAGTGGAGTATATTGATCATAAATTGATCTTGCATATGAATGACTTCCGAGAAGACCTACTTCTTCTCCAGAAAATGTCACAAATTTTAGTGTTCTTTTAAAATCATATTGACTTAGTACAGATGCAGCAGCAAGAACGCCAACAGTTCCCGATCCATCATCATTTGCACCAACAGTT
>CAZOPW010000005.1:32724-45510 GCA_964581795.1 uncultured Thermoplasmatales archaeon
CCAACAGTTCCCGATCCATCATCATTTGCACCAACAGTTTCTTTTACCGTATCGTAATGTGCGTTAAAGAGAATTGCTTCCTCGCAATTCGGTTCAGATCCATGGTGTGTTGCTTCAATATTTTGAGAGATGAAAAGACTAGGATGCCATCGATTCCCTCGTGCACTCCAGTTATGATATTGTACTTTTAACCCCATCTCTTCAAATTGATTAAAAATATAGTTTGCTGCCTTTTGACACCCATATGAACCAGTATATCTACATCCTATTTCAAAAATCAAATGCTCCATAAAATTTCTGATTAGTGTTTCATTTATTTTGTCAATTATTTCTAGAATTTTTTGATTTATAACTGAAAACTCATTAGTTTTAAAATCACTATGATAATCTCCTTCAGCGGTCAAATTAGGTGTGATAACTGATCCACAGAATAAGATTATAAGAAAAAACATACAACTTATTTTTGATGAGATAGGATTCATAAGTTTTCCTCATAGGGAATTTATACGTCTATTCATAAATTAGTAAATATTAATCCTTTAATATTATTTTATATTTTCCATAATAAAAATTTTTAATTTTTGTATAAATTTTGAAAATAGTTACAGATCGAATAGTAAGTAAAAAATTATCAATCAATTTCTTCAAGTTCTTCCTCAAAATGATGAATTTTCTGACGTATCTTTTCTCTTTTTTTCTCATATTTAATTTTATGTTTTTCAAATGCCTTTTCAGAAATCTCTTTATTTTTATATTGATTTTTATATTTTTTAAAGTCTCTATGATAAACTGCTCTGATTGCATTCAAATCTTTAATAGCTTCTTCAATTCTTTGTTTTTTATCCATACATAATCAACATAAGTAAATTAAAACTAGCTTAGATAAATTTTTTTAATTTATCTCAATATGATTTTGTTATAAATGTTTTTCATTGTTATATGAATAATAGAGGATTTAAACGCTTTTTGAATAGTAAAAATAGTGTTTTAAATTCTTTAACTATTTCTATACAATGCCCTTTCACCAGTTATTTCTTCTACTGTAAATATAGCAGAACTGATTGCTCCGTCTACTCCTGTGCTAAACTCATAACAAGAGTCCCCTGCTACAAACAAGTTTTTTATTGGAGTGGTTGGTCCAAATCTATTCTTTCCATGCCATTTTATAGTTCTTCTAAGACCATCTACTATTGGAAAAAAATGATGTATACGCCAATCAAAATCTTTTTCAAAATCAAAATTTGGAAACACATGTTGTAGGTCTTTTACCATCCTTTCAACTAAAGATTTTTGGTCTTTTAAATCATCCATATTTTTTATCTCTACGGCAAAATTAAATAGATAATGATTTTTTGGTGCTTGTTCTAAATTCTTATCAAATTCATATACAAGATAATAGGAATCTACATGTTTTGTTTCAGTTTTTGGTATCATAACCCAGGTACCAATTGGTTCTTCTAAAAGCGGTTTTTTACTTCCACCAATAATGAGAAATAGATTAGTTGATTCCTTTTTTGCAGCATCAAGTCTTTCAATATAGCTGCCAGGAAGATTTTTTTTAACAATGTCAACAAGACCGTAAACAGGTGCAGCATAAATCACATTTTCTGCAAAAAGTTTTCTCCCATCATCAAGTACTACTCCTTTGACTAGATTTTCTTCAACAAGTATTTTTTCGACGTTTTTCCCAAGAAGTATGTTTCCATCATTTTCTTCAACAATTTTTGCAAATGCCTTAATTATAGTCGAAACTCCTCCTTTTGCAGCAAATAACGGAGTTTTATATTTTTTAATACCTCTCTGGAAAGCTTTCATACAAAAAAGAAGATCTCCTCCAGACAGCTTATCAGTCTCTGTAACTGTTTGATATCCAGCTACAAAACCATCAGTAAAAATTTCTCTTGCATATTCATCAAAATCAAAATGATCATAAAGTTCATCGATAGATTTGTAAAGCCATTTATTTTTAATTTCATCAAAACTCGTTTTCTCTGCATATTTTAATAATTTATTGATTTTAAGTTTTGAACTCAGTGGCATAAAAGGATAAGCGGTCAATTTTTCAAAAAAAGTCGTTGGGGGCTTATGAAATTTATTGTATCGGTAAAAATAGGGCATGTTTACTAGTTTAATATCACAGTATCTATCCGCTCCAGTGTATTTAATAACAAAATCAAGATAATTATCTGTAGGGAAAACATGGTGACCAAAGTCAACATAGTAATCCTCTATATCTGCCCAACCATATTCTTTAGGGGTACGTGTTGCTGATCTCCCTCCAAAGTACTTATTTTTGTCTATAATTACTACTTTTTGATTTTTTGAAAGCAAAGCTGCTGCAGCTGTACCTGTAAATCCTGCACCAATTACAATCGTATCATATTGCATAAAACCATCTACCTCTCTATTTAATTAAGAAATCTGGTTTAACAAGTCTTTAGCTCACATCAACAGATGAATTTATTCTTTTAATTGTTTTTTCAATGAAATCATTATTATTGATTTTTACTTTTATTGCTTCATTTGGACAAATTTCTGCGCATCGTCCACATCCCCTACATTCACTACTTATCTTTGCCACTCCATCTTCAATGGTTATTGCTTTCACAAAACAGATATCTTTACACTGACCACATCCATTACAGTTTTCAGTAACCTCGACTCGAACACCAGGCATTTTCTTTACAACAAGTCCTAAGTCTTTATCCATATCTGGTAAAATACGCCATAAGCAGCAGCAATTACAACAATTACAAACGACCATGAGCTTTTCACCAGGAGACACACCTAACCATTGTTCATCAATGACGTCTCTTCCAACCAAATGGACTAATCCTAAGTCTCTAGCTTTTCTAACGTGATTTAACGCTTCATCCTTGGTTGCTTCATGTCCAAATTCTTTATTGATATGTTTGGCTGCGTCTCCAAGAAATAAGCATCCTAATTCCTTTGGATAATTCATGCAATCCATTGATTCTCTACATATACAAAAATTCATTATAAATCGAAAACTTGACTTTTCTATAAAATGCTCAACTATTTTTGATGGAAGAACAATACTATCAGGGGGTTGAATGTTCTCATTTAGATGAATCTCAACAGTTTTATCTTTTGGAAGAATAGTAAGAGCAGTTTTCTCAAATAACATTTTTTTTGTTATCCATTTTAATCCAGGGATTTTTGTGAGTTTTGCAATTTTTGATCTATACGGAAAAAATCTTTCAATTAAATTTACAAATTTTCTATTTTTTTGCATCTATTTCCAACATCTCCTGTTAAAGTCTCATAGTTTAAAAAGGAAACGGAAAGAAGTAATTTTTTGATTCAACATTATTGTAAAGAAACGATTGAATCAGAGAGTGATGCTGGAATAGTTAAACCAATGATGGCTGCAGATTCCTCTTCACAAATGACTAATCCACTTACATCTGATATTGGCAAGATCACTAAATATTGCCCTAGTATCAACGGCTATTATGACGTGATTTCCATAATTGATAACTGGATTCAATTAAGTACTTGAGTCATTGGCATCATGTAAAACGATAATGCCAAAATATGAAACAGTTCCAAAATCTGCATTGATAAAAATATTTCCGTCAATTGAGGTATGATTTGTGAAATTCCTATTATAACTGAACACATTTCTTGTGTTTGAATCAGAAATTTCAAGAATTGTTTCACCTAGATCAATGTCAGGAGATCTTGCTTTTGTTGATATTTCAATTCCGATTTTATCGATGGTTCCTGAACCATTATGACCACAAACTCCTCCAACTTTAACACCACTTGCATCTTATGTAATGGTTTCAGAATCTGTTGTTAGGGCTTGCTTCTAAATGGGTTGAGGTTTGTATAAGGGGGAAAGTGTAATACCTGCCACAAGAACAATAGCTATGAATACAATTAGTGCTCTGATACCGACTGATGCAATATCATTTGATTCAGATGGTGAAGATGGTCTTGACATCCCAAAGCCCGAAAGAATAGTAATTAATTTACTTTTAAGATTTTTTCTTATGTATGTCTATATTTACATGTGTATGAAAACGATCAGGTTATTATTCAAATTAATTTTCACAGTAGATAATGTGATTATTTTCAATTTTAAAATTTTATTTTCAGATTATAATTTTTATAGATTGGAATAATTAATGGTCTATTTTAGATTATTTTTTTAAACAAGCTGAATTTTAAAGAAAATTGCAGTTATTATTATAATTGTTCCTCTCACAAAACCAGCAGCAATGTTAATGATGATGAACCGTCTTTTGGCAAGAGCATGTTTTCCAGAATCTTCTTCTGGATTTAACAATGAAAATAGATATAATGAAACAGAATCTATCATTAAGGGGATACTCATAATAATAAAAAGACCAATATAACCATATTTTTTCACGAATACTTCACAGTAATACAAAATTTTTTTAATCAAGGGGGTTGAGGAGTTAAATTTTTTTAAAAATGATCTAAGATTCGATCCGATAATAAAAACAATTCCTGAACCAACACCTTTCCCAACAGCTAGAATGCTAATGAGAAGAAGAGGGTGAATGTATGGATTGAATAATCCTATTTCAACTGGGATAGGAAGTATTACTGCAGCTAGAACAGAGTAAACAAAGAAGAGAAACGAATAAATAATCGGATCCTGGAATGATTGTGTTAATAGTTCTATAAAGTCCATAATGAATTATCCAAATAGATTTATCCTTTTTATGATTTTAAGAAAAAATTATGGCAATTATTGGGTCACATTTTTAGAATATATTTCTAAAATAAATGAAATAAATATCAAATATTTTGAAAAATATTTAAAAGAGTAATTGTATTGCAATTGGGGAATATAACAACAATCGGTTTGAAATCAATTTATTCGCGGAAGGTAAATTGATTCACTAATTGTTCATCTGGTGAGGAATATGGCTAAAACAATTATTGATTGTAAAAATTGTAAATTAAAAAATATTGATAAAAATTTAACATTAACATACAAAACAATTGCAGATTTCACTAGAGATATTGAATTTTGTAGAAATAGAGAAGGAAAATGTATCTATGTAAACCCTGCTTTTAAAAGATTGTTAGGATATTCAGCTGAAGATTACATACTGGGGAAAATTAGTATTAGGGATTTTGTTCACCCAGATGATAAACATATTCCTGAGGAATACATGTCAAAACTTTTTACGTTTGAAAGTTTTGATGATGTAGAACTTCGATTAATAAAAAAAGACAATTCTATTTTATATGTGTCTTGTTCATCTCAACCAATAGTAGATGAACAAGGTACCTACCTTGGTAGAAGAACAAGCATCAGAGATATTACTCGACGAAAAAAAGCGGAAAAAAAAATCGAAGCTAAAGAAAAAAAATTTCGAGAAATATTTAACAAATCCAATGATTCAATATTTCTATATAAAATAAGCGACGATGATTCCCTAGGAAATTTTGTTGAAGTAAATCAAGTAGCAATTAATCTATTAGGATATTCAAAAGATGAATTTTTAAATATGTCTCCACTTGATATAAAAAAACCGGAGGATATAAAAAAATTAGATAAGATCATTGGAGAAATTAATGATAAAGGACATGTTATTTTTGAAACAAATCTTATTGCAAAAGACGGTTCACAGATCCTAATGGAAATTAGCTCTCATAAAATAACTATGAACGGAAAACAATATGGACATTCGATTGCAAGGGATATTACTAAACGAAAAATCGTAGAAAAACAACTAAAAAAACTATCAACCGCAATAAAACAAAGCCCCTCGATAATTGTTATTACCGATCTTGAAGGGAAAATTGAATATGTGAATCCTAGATTTTCTAAAATAACTGGTTACTCTTCAAAAGAAGTAGTAGGAGAAAATCCAAGGATTCTAAAATCAGGGGAACTTAATAATGGAATTTATGATAAATTATGGGAAACAATAACTTCTGGAAAAGAATGGCATGGACAATTCTTGAATAAAAAGAAAAATGGAGAATTATATTGGGAATCTGCAGCTATTTCTCCAATATTTGATGAATCTGGTAATATTATTAACTATTTCAAAGTAGCTGAAGATATCACTAAAAGAAAAAAAGCAGAAAAACAACTTATACGATCAATTATCGAAACAGAACTTTTTTTAAACGCTACAACGGATGGAATATGGGAATGGAATTTTATAACAAATAAATTATTTTTTAGTGACCGGTATTATACAATGCTAGGATATAAACCTCATGAATTTAAACCAACCTATGAAAATTGGTTAAAACGTATCCATGCAGATGATGTTGAACAAGCTAAAAAAGTTGCTGAAAAATATCTTAAAACTAAACCAGATTACTATGAAAATGAATTTAGATTTAAAATGAAGAATGGTGAATATAGATGGATTAGATCAAAAGCCAGGGTTGTAAAACGTGATGAAAATGGAGAAGCAATTAGGTTAATAGGAAGTCATGAGGATATCACATTACGAAAAGAACAAGAAAAAAAGATTATTCAAACAAAAAATAAACTTAGTAAAATAATAGATGGTACTCCTAGAATTATTATTTTAATCGATTCAAAGCTTCAAATTGAACTTTGGAATAATGAAGCAGAAAAGATAACGGGTTTAACGAAAAAAAAGGTAATAGGAAAATCTTTACTTTCAATTCCTTTGTTTGATGATCCTTCTATAGTAATAAAAGAAATTGAAAATTTGGTGAATAAGAAAGAGGTAACTAAATCGTTGTTGATAATAAATGATAAAGATGGTAGGAAAAGGTTGATTCAACCCTCATATAATTTATTGTCAAATAAGAACAATAAAGAAGTCTTAATTTTAGGAACTGATATTACTGAGGAGGCGGAAAAACATGGTAAAATTTTAACTGGACAAGGCTACTTTCTACAAAGTGAAGACAATAATGAGGCTATTCCTGTATTAAGATATTTGTTAAATGGAGATAAACCGGGATTATTGATTTCTCGGTTAAAAGAAAAACAAATGTTTGAATCAGAAGGAATAAAGACCCAATCATATTTGAATCTAACTTCGATGGATTTGGAACTTAAAGATAATGAAGAAAGATCATTAATTTCTTTTATTGAAAAGTACATCAAACATTTTTGCGAAAATAATCCAATGGGAGTCATTTACCTTGATCGATTGGATTATTTAGTTTATCATCATTGTTTTGATGAAATTTTAAAATTATTGTATCGAATCCATGAATTTGTATTTCGTTATAATTGTATTCTCATTATCAGAATAAATCCAGAATTACTAAGCATTGGACAAATCACAGCCTTAAAAGAAGAATTTCATCCTTTACCATCAAGTGATATTACAGCGATTAAATTGGAAGAAAAATTATTTTCCATCCTTCAGTTTATCAATGGAAAACAAGAAAGAAATTCAGTTGTTTCTTTTAAAACAATAAAAAAAGAATTTTCAATAGTTGATGTAACAGTAAAAAAACGATTAAACGCTTTAAGGGATCTTGGTTTAATTTTCATTAAACAAAAAGGAAGGATGAAAACGGTGCGCATGACTAAGAAAGGTCAACATCTTCTTGAAAAGAGAGAAATTATCTAATATGAAACATTCGTTTAGAAAAAATGATTGTTACGAATTTAGAATTTTAAAGGAATTATAATGATAAATTAACACTATTTTTAAGATTACTTTTTAATAGAGAATTATATTTAAATCATGGTGGTTGGAAAAGGGATGTGATTGCCAATCAACTCACCTACACATCCAAAGTGGCAATAGAAGGAATAAATGACCTTTTTTTCATCCCTTTTTTCCCCATTACACTCCAAAATATTAGAGGATGATGCACTCAAGAGAATGGTATTGAGGGAGTAATAGGTATGAGAATACAAAATAAAAAAAATACACAGGCAGGTAAAACAAAGAGTTTGTCTTTAAAGATCAAAGTCATAGGAATGGTTCTTGCACTAAGCCTTATTCCACTCAGTGTTGTTGGAGTAATGGCTTATAATAATGCAGCTTCAGCATTGAATGAAAATATTAACGCAGCAGAACAAAATGCAGAAAACGAAGTATATGATAAGTTAATAGCCATTGGGGATACACGCCATGATGAAATCAAAGATTTTTTTCATGAACGAATAGAAAATGTAAAGATTTTAGCTGAAAGTCCAGCAACAATCGATGCTATTCTTGAAATTGATGCCGCAAATATGGCTGCAAAAGAACGATTGGGGACATCTGGATCCGCTTTACTTCTGGATGAGGAATATAAGACCGCTTATGAAAAATGGGATACATATTTTACGTATTACATCGAAGAATATGGATATCATGACTTATTTTTAATCTGTCCAGAAGATGGTGATGTTTTTTATACTGTTGCCCAGGAAGCAGATTTCGGAACAGAATTATCAAATGAAGACACCCATCTTGCTACAACATGGCAGAGAGCATTAAATACTGGCGATGCTGTTTTTAGCGACACAGAAGCGTATGCACCTTCAAATGGTGATTCGGCTCTATTTACTGCATGTCCAGTTAATTATAATGGTGAAACAATTGGAGTAGTTGCTCTTCAAATTGGACAACATCACATTGATGAAATAATGCAACTATCTTCAGGAATGGGTGAATCCGGTGAAACATATCTTTTAGGAAGTGATTACTATTTTAGAAGCAATTCTCGTCTTACATCTGAAGATACTCTACTTAAAGTAAAAGTAGAAACCACAGGTGCAACAACAGCACTATCTGAAGGATATTACAACAATCATGAACCGTATGGGGATTATACTTCAAAAGAAGAAGCTCAAATTCAGGGTAGACATTATTCAAGTGAACTTGGTGGGGTCCCAGTTATAGGATATTCTGAAAAATTAGAAATAGAGGGAATGGAGCAACCTTGGATTGTCATGGCTGAAATTGATGAAGCTGAGGCTCATGCTGCTATAGATTCAATGATTTCGGAAGCAGAAGCTGCTGAAAGTAATTTATTGATTACTACCGTTTCTGTAATAATTGCTGCGGCAATTATTGTTACTATTGTTGGATTACTTGTTACTCGAAGTATTGTTAATCCTATTCAATCGATAGCTAAAGATGTTACAAAAATGGCCGATACAGGTGATTTAAGTATACGCCCATCTGTAAAATCTCGGGATGAAATCGGTCAAATGGCAAATTCATTGAATACAATGCTTGATAATGTTGCAAAGCCAGTAAAGGAACTCTCAGGAGTTGCTGAAAAAATTGCTCAAGGTGACCTCAGACATAATGTTAATATCAAGGCAAAAGGTGATGTGAATAGTCTTATTAGTTCATTTTCTGAAATGACAACGAAACTGAAAGAATTAATTGGAGATATTAGGAGAGGGGCTCAAGAAACGGCCTCTGCTGCCGAAGAACTTTCAAGTTCTGCAGAAGAAGTAAATGCTTCTGTGGAGCAAACTTCATCCACTATTCAACAAATCGCAGATGGATCTAGTAGAACTAGTGAACAAACAAATATGGTAATCGATGAAACAAAAAGAGCTGGTGAAGCAGCAAATAAAGGACAACAATCCGCTAGTCAAGTTAGTAGTAAAATGAAAGACATCCAAACAACCACTGAAGACGGTGCAAATAAGATTTCATCATTAGGAGAGAAAAGCAAAGAAATCGGTAACATTGTTGATACGATTAATCAAATCAGTGAACAAACCAATTTACTTGCATTAAATGCAGCAATTGAAGCGGCTCGAGCAGGTGAAGCAGGACGAGGTTTTGCTGTGGTGGCTGATGAAGTCAGAAAGCTTGCTGAAGAAAGCGGTCAAGCAACACAACAGATTAGTGATCTTATCAAAAGCATTCAGGGTGAGATAGAAGGTGCTGTTACGAGTATGAATGATAACACTACTCAAGTTGAAGAAGGAAGTAAAGGAGTTGCTGAAGCGGTATCAATTTTTGAAGAGCTTCCAAATATAGTTGATTCTGTTAATAAAGCGGCAAGTGAAGTATCAAGTGTAGCTCAAGAAAACGCAGCAGGAAGTGAAGAAGCAAGCTCAGCAATGCAACAAGTTTCAGCATCTATGCAGCAAGTATCAGGGAGCGCTCAAAAACTTAGTGAACTCGCTGAGGATATGAATTCTCTTGTTGGACAATTCACTATCGATGATGATAATATTCAACATTCAGAAACAAAAAAGGATAATTATTTAGATTCTCAAAAAAACTATCTTGAAAACGGACAATTTACTGGTCAACATACTCCATCAAATCATCAGAATCCGAGTTTTCATCAACCAAAACAATCGGTAAAAGAATATCAACAGTCAAAAAATTATTCTAATACTAGTAATGAATTGAATAGTTATTCTGCTCCAAAACCAGAAATATTTCAAAGTAAAGAGAAACAAGAAAATGAAAAGTCTTCTCAATCATCAAAAATGAAGATACCACATGAAAAGCAGTCCGAAAAAGATAATGAATCTTTAGAACAAAAGGATTCTTCATTTGATAAAAAAGATGAAAATGGCTTTTCTTCGGATGAATCATACGAACAAAATATGTCAACGGAGAAACAAAATAAACAAAAAAATCATAATGTTTCAGAAGGGGAAAAACAATCGTCTCCTTCAAATAAAAAAGAGGTGAAATAATGCCGGTTGGTACGGAAGAAAATAATTATCAAAAAAATAATGTAGCAGATAGACAGCTAGTGATCTTCAAAATCGCAGGAGAAGAATTCGGTGTTGACATCAATGAAGTAAAAGAGATTATCCGCTGGGAAGATGTCACCCGCATTCCCAACACTGAAAGTTACATTAAAGGAGTAATTAATCTTAGAGGGAGTATTGTAGTTGTAAATGATCTTGCGATGAAACTTGGTCTTCCAAGCAAACAAGTTGATGATGATACTCGTATTCTTGTTGTAGAAGTAAATGGAAATACTGTGGGAATGGTTGTTGATAGTGCAACGGAAGTATTACGACTTGAAGGAGAAAAAGTGCAGGATGCGCCAGATATGATTACTAGTGGTATTGATCAGAATTACATTGATGGCGTGGGGGTACTTGATGAAAAAAGATTACTGACACTTCTTGATCTTTCAAAAGTTATGGTTTCAAAGGATTATGAAAAAATTTTACAGGCTCAACAAGCTGCAGAGAGAAGTATGTATACTGGTCAGAATCAACCAGAAAATCAATCAGAAATAAAACCGAAATCAACTTATGATTCGGATGAAAAAAAGCAAGAAAAAGTTGATGAAACAAAAAGTTCAAAAGATACAATTAATGAAAAAGAAGATAATAAAACGGAGAAGGAAAATAAGAAGAATAAATAGGAGGAATGAGAGATGGGATTGGATAGTATATTTAAAAAAAGTTCAGATAATGCTGATGACATCCAGGGATTGATCAATCAAAGTAAATTGATACTCGAGCGAATTGTAGATCCTTTTTTTATTGCAGATAAGAATTTGATCGTTCGTTATATTAATGAACCTGCATTAAAAGCACTTGGATATTCCTGGGATGAAGTTGTTGGAAAAATGAGTTGTGATAAGATTTCGCAAACACCATTATGTAACACATCTCAATGTACATTGAAAAATTGTTTTGCAAGTAAACAAGAAGTGATTGGTAAAACACATGCAACAACAAAAGATGGAACCAAAATTGATATCCGTGCAGGATGTAATGCAATAATGAACCAGAATGGTGATGTTGTTGGTGGATTTGAATTAATCCAGGATATCACACGTGACAGGGAGATGGGTCGTCAATTAGGAACAATGGCAAATCAATTATCATCATCAGCTGAAGAACTGTCCAGTTCAGCAGAGGAAGTTAATGCATCTATTGAAGAAACTTCTTCAACGATTCAACAGATTGCTGAAGGAGCCAATACTACATCAACTCAAACAAATACTGTTCTTGAGGAATCTGGAAAGGCAAGTGAAGCAGCTCAACGTGGTAAAGAATCTGCAGACCAAGTGAATCAAAAAATGGGTGATATACAGCAGACGACAGAAAAAGGAGCAAAAGGTATCGCTGCATTAGGTGAGAAAAGCAAAGAAATCGGTAACATTGTTGATACGATTAATCAGATCAGTGAACAAACCAATTTACTTGCTTTGAATGCTGCAATTGAAGCAGCTCGTGCTGGTGACGCTGGTCGAGGTTTTGCTGTGGTGGCTGATGAAGTCAGAAAGCTTGCTGAAGAAAGCGGTCAAGCAACACAACAGATTAGTAGTCTTATCACTAGTATTCAGGGTGAAATTGATAATGCAGTAGCTAGTATGAATGAAAATACGAAACAGGTTGAGGAGGGAAGCGAAGGTGTTTCTGAGGCGGTAAAGTCTTTTGATGAACTCCCACCTATTATTCAAATGGTAAGTGATGCGGCTAATGAAGTTGCTGGTGTTGCTCAAGAAAATGCTTCTAGTAGTCAACAAGCATCTTCAGCAATGCAGGAAGTTTCGGCGTCAATGCAACAAGTGACTGGAAGTGCACAGAGTTTAACTGATTTAGCGAATAAATTATCTAATCTTGCAAAAGAACTTAATGAATAAATGAGTATGCAAAAAGTGATTGTCAATTCAATCACTTTTTAATATTTTTTAAAGATTTTTTTAAAAGAAATTCAATATAGTTATCATCGGAAAGATGGGGCATATCACATCATTTGTCTGGATATTTATTATCAAAAAAATATTGCACGTATTTTTCAGTGAATCCATTATTAATGTTACTAATTGATTTAATAAAAATAGTGCCAGATGACATTTGATATGTTGTTTTCCTTCTGGATTTGTACATAT
>CAZOPW010000006.1:0-45006 GCA_964581795.1 uncultured Thermoplasmatales archaeon
CAGTACTTGCCTACCAATCTTTTCACATACTTGCGTTCCATTTCATTTCACCTTTCGTTACGTTTCCGCGCCAAATGGCACGTATCGTGTTACATGTTCGCAAGTAACGATATATAAACCCCTACTGGTAGAACGCTAGAAATGCCAAAACAACTCATTTGACAAAAGAAGCAAAGTGACATAATGTCAATCACTAGAAAAAAACTCAATTAAATTAGATAAAAATATTTTCTGAACCTTATCAAAACCTGACAAATATCGTATAATAAAGATTAAATAATAATAAATTAACAATTTATTTGATACTTTATGGGATTACACATTAACCATGCTTCAGCTGCATTACCTCTTGTTTTACTGTTACTAGCAATAGTATTCATAGCGTTAACCGCAACTTCAATGATAACAAACGAAACTACTACAACAGAAGAAGATATTCAACAATATGTTGATGATGCAATAAAGGAATTCTCTTCGTATCTAAAAATACAACATGTCTATGGTCAATATACTCAACAAAAACCATATCAGTTGTCAAAAATAGCAATACAGACTACACCACTTTTTCATCAAGAAATAAATCTTTCAAATTGGGTAATACAAATACAAACAAATAACCACATGAACATTTTCAGTTATAATTATACTGTAACCTCTCTAAATTCATCAAGTGTTTTTTCACATACACACTGGAATATCCTGAAATCACCATATTTCGGCGTTCTGGTTATTCAAGATAAAGACGACTCACTACTTCGCTATCATAGTTTTTCAGAACCAAATGACATAGCTTTCTTAACGCTTAGCGTTGAGGATCTTTTGATAAGAAAAGGAGACTACGTAACTCTTTATCTATCACCAGGAACAGGTATTGAAAAAACAATTTCTTTTTCAGCCCCACTGCCTACAAAACAAGTTGCTACCTTATGGTAAAAATGAAAAAAAGGTAATATTTATGTACTATAACGTAATAATTACATGATAATATTACACTAGCTCAGGGGAATGGTGGGTCAATATAAAAGATATAATACAAAATGAGTTTGAATCTCAATCAGAAATCAAATCACATGATGAGATATCAGACTTACTTGACTCGGTAAAAACAGTCGAAGAATCCTTTTCTAATCTTGATTTCCTTCAAGATCTTCCAGAAATGGTTCAATTTCCAAGTCAAGATATAAAAGAACCTCATTTAACTGCCGAACCGGAACTATCACCTAAAAAAACGGAATTAAATGAAATACCACAAACTGATTCATCACTAAAAAGATCTAAGATACCTGATAAACCAAAAGAAATCCAAGAAAAAGAACCTGAAAAAATACAAACTAAAAGATTATCAAAATTTCAATATTTTTTTCACGATACCATTGCAAAACCTCTCATCAGTCCTCCACAATCAGGAAATACTACTTTTACTATAGAACTTAGTGACAACACTGTCTCTGGTTTCTATCAAATGCCCAAAGAAACTAGATCCATAAAAGAACTTGGACCAATGACTATAACAAAAACAAAAAAAATATTAAAAACAATTAGAGAGCGAGATATCAAAAAGGATATTAAAAACTTGAAAAACTTACCTGCTAAACTAAAAAAAACACCTTCAAAAATTAACATTGATGCGATTAAAACCATTCCAAAAAAGATACGAACCATCTTTTCAAGCGATTAAAAAAATAAAGATTTCATTTACTTTTTTCCTCTAATGAGTCATCCTGAACTGAAGGATTCCATCTAAACGGATTAATAATAAAAACATTCATCTCACCACTACTTACACCTTTGCCGCTCTCATCAAAAACCTTTGCTTCAACTGAATGATTCAAAAAACCAGGTTCATTCCATTGCCATACAAATGGTTCGTCAGAAACTGTACCCTTTAATGCACCATCAATATAAAATTCTGCTTTTGACACATTTTGTTTTTCCACTGTCACGCTCATTGGACCAAAAATAACAGGTTTAATAAAGGGAAACAATCGTCTGTTTTTTAAATACACATAACTATCAAATGGAATGCCCTTGAATCGACATAAACCATAAAACAATCCGCCACCAAGAAAGATGCTTATAAAAAGAAGTATTACACCATATCTTTCAATAAAACTTGGTTGGGGAGGTTGCTGATATTGTAAATAAAAATAGGTAACTGTATCGCTAGATATTTTATTTCCATATTTTGCTTGAACATCAATTGAAAATGAGTAAGTTCCATTTGCAAAATAACCCGGTGGCGTATATTGAATCCTTTTATCATCAAGGATTTCAAGATCATCAGTAACATCCCTACCATTAAAAGAAGCAAAAGAAATTGAAACCGGAACATTATACATTACCGTTATCGTTTGTTGAAATTCATCAATGACTCCACTATCCCCCGGTATAAATTCAGCTTCGATAGTTGGAAAAATATCTTCAAAAACGATGTGATATCGCGTGGATGGATCATCCAATACGTAGATATGGTTGTCCTTTCTCCAAATCATATGATCGGGAATATCTCTGCCATTTGTTGTATCTCTAATCTTTTTAATTGGAGCATTAGGATATAGATTATCAGCAATATCAATCCAGATCCAACCAGATTTACTTACATCTATAGTGAGTGTTGCCTCTTCAGATTGATAGTCAACAACCACATTTTCCTCAGAAACGGAAGGATTAACGTAAGAAATCCATCTAATCTTTTGTTCATAAGGTTGCCATAAAAACTCTGGAATCAATGTATCATTTACTGATAATAGGAAGGTATCTTCACCATCTAAAGAAAGTACAGAAACTAATTTGATTTCACCATTAGGGTCAACAAACATATCTAACGATCCATCACCGTTTGTATCATAACTCATAAATTGTTCTGTCAGATTAGCGGATAAAAGACCTTGCTGGTTAATATCAAGTATCGTTTCATTAAGGGCAATCACAGGTTTGGATGCTTGAACAGATATACTCTTTCTGTTCACTCCGTTATTTCCTTCATTATCTGTAATGGTTAATTGTACAGTATACAATCCATCGGCTGCAAATTTATGTGTTGCAGTTTTCCCTTTTTTTGTAATACCATCCCCAAAATCCCATTCATAGGAAATAATAGTCCCGTCTAAATCAAAACTATCTGATGCATCAAATTGTATTAACTCTGAAACATTGACTTCAGTTTTACATTCAATCTCAGCGAAGGGATTAGTTGTATCAATACTATTATCAGAAACATCAATTGCAGTAATTACACAATACACTGCTGGTACTGATTTAGGAAAAATAACTGTTTTTTCATAAATGTTATCGCTCTGTTCATTCATTAAGGCAGTTTGTGTATTTGAAACATTTTCTGACCAGTAGGACAAAGTAACATTTTTGATTGCTACATTATCTTTTATACGTGCTTTAATTGTAAAAAGACTTGAAGTATCAGACACCACAAATTCATGACTAAGTATGTTAATTTGAGGTGGTGTTTTATCTGGTGATACAAGTATAAAAGTACTATCGCTATCTGTTCCACCATATTCGTTTTCCACGGTTACTTTTACTGAATAATTTCCTGGTCGATCAAAGTGATGTTTCACAGACTCGCCTGTGCTTGTATATCCATCTCCAAATTCCCAGATAAAGGATAAGTTCATATCTTCATCTATATCTGAACTTCCCGATGCATCAAAAGTGATTTTTTCAAATACTGATCCAGAATATGGCCCACCTGCTGATGCTAATGGCCTCCTATGAACGAGTGGGCGATTATCTTTCTTATTTCCCCCTTCAATTATATATGGTGTTTCACCAAATCCATCTCTGTCATCATCAGTTCCAGCATAATCATTCCAAAAATTACCAGAGATTACAGGACCGTAAATGATATTAGACTCGTTGATAAATGTTTCATGAAACCATTTGTTTTGACTATCGTCTGGGCTAATATCTTTTGCGTTCACATCATTATTACTAAAATAATTATTAAAAATCTGGTTTTTCAAACAATAAAAATTAACATACAGTCCATATCGTTTGTTGTTAATTAATTTGTTACTTTTAACAGTATTACTTGTTGAATTCTGCATCCGTATACCATCTAGCATGTTATCCGATGCATTATTATTTAAGACAAGTGTAGAATCATCAGCAAATAAAAAGATACCATGTTTTTCATTACCAGTAACCTTATTTTTGGTAATTTCAGTTTGCGTTCCAACTACAAATACACCATAATTTGTATTCATAAAAATTTCATTAGTAGAAACTAAAGTATTACTCACACTGTCCTCTATTCGTATTCCTGTATTCCTATTTTCATATACCTTATTATCTGAAACAGTATTGTCTCTACAATCATCATTTAGATAAATACCATACCACCCGTTATCATATACTATATTTTGCTGAATAAGATTGTTAGCACAAGTTCTGTTTAAAAAAATCCCATGCATCTCATTATTATAAACATGATTATATTCTATGGTATTGTCGTCTGAAGAAATGAAAAATGTTGCATTTCTTGTCTCAAAAATATAATTTTGAGCAAACAAGGTATTATCACAACGATCAACATAGAGACCATAGATACAATCAGTAATTCTATTTTCAACGATTTGACAATTCTTAGAAGATGATGTCATTTTTATTCCAGCGTCTGTAGCATTCATTCCACTATTTTTAATAGTAAATGTGCTGAAATCAACATTTGACGAATCGATAGTAACCACACTTTCCTCATTTCCACCATCAATAATGACCTGATCGACATCTTCACCAAAAAGAGAAATTGATTTCTCAATGAGTATATTTTCTTCGTATGTTCCCTCATACACAATGATTCTATCCCCTATAGATGCTTTATTTATTGCATCTTGAATTTTATCGAAATGATCATTCTGCCATCCTGGCGTGGATGAATTAAAATCATCATCAACATAATATTTTGGAAGAGTTGATTCTGCTTGTGAAACGGTTTTGTTATAATGAAAAATAACGCTTGTGTGCAAGAAAAGTGCACTAATTATCAATATGATAATTACTTTTTTCATCCCATCCATCTGCATAAGTATGTAAATATGCATATAAAGCTAAGTGATAAAAACATTGCTGTTTTTCACAGCTTTTTCGAAAAGAAATTTACCAAAGTCTTTAAAAGAAACAAATTGTTTTCTCTCATTGTGAGGATGTATTGAGGAGAGCGTCATGAAAAAAATATTTCTTGATGAAAACGAAGTTCCAAATAAATGGTATAATATTCAAGCTGATTTACAAACACCACTTGACCCACCATTAAACCCTCAGACTCAGCAACCAATAGGTCCACGAGATCTTGAAATGATTTTTCCAAAAAGTCTGATTCAACAAGAAATGAGTCAAGAAAGGTATATTACTATCCCGGAAGAAGTAAAAGAGATCTATAGGATTTGGCGACCGAGCCCACTAATTCGAGCAGAACGTTTAGAAAAAGCATTAAAAACCCCAGCTAAAATATATTATAAGTGGGAAGGTGTAAGCCCCCCAGGTAGTCATAAACCAAATTCTTCAGTTCCTCAGGCATATTACAACATGAAAGAGGGAATTGAACGTATTGCCACAGAAACGGGGGCAGGACAATGGGGATCAGCATTAGCTTTTGCAACAGGTCTTTTCAATTTAAAATGTCGAGTATACATGGTTAAATGTAGTTATGAACAAAAACCTTATCGGAAAGTGTTGATGCAAAATTGGGGTGCTGAGGTATATCCAAGTCCAACTAATCTTACTAATGTTGGACGAGAAATTCAGGAAAAACTTCCAGAAACAAGCGGTAGTTTAGGTATTGCTATAAGTGAAGCAGTCGAAGATGCTGCTACACATGAAAATACGAATTACGCTCTTGGATCAGTGTTAAATCATGTGGTACTACATCAGAGTATTATTGGCTTAGAGATGAAGAAACAATTTGAAAAGATAAATGATTATCCTGATGTCATCGTTGGTTGTGTTGGCGGAGGAAGTAATTTTGCTGGCGCTGCGTTTCCTTTTGTACAAGATAAATTGAATGGAAGTCACCTTGATACTAAAATTGTTTCTGTTGAACCGCTTGCATGTCCAACACTCACGAAGGGACAATATCGGTATGATTTTGGGGATAGTGTTGGATTAACACCTCTTTTGAAAATGCACACACTTGGCCACAGTTTTGTTCCCGCTGCCATCCACGCTGGCGGTCTTCGCTATCATGGAGATTCACCGCTTCTATCAAAATTAACAAAAGAAGGATACATGGAAGCAGTTGCTTATTATCAGAAAGAAATCTTTGATGCAGCCTTACTTTTTGCTCAAACAGAAGGATTTGTCGTTGCGCCAGAATCTGCTCATGCAGTAAAAGCAGCAATTGATTTTGCTACTATGGCAAAACGAGATGGAGAGGAAAAGACAATTGTATTTGCAAATAGTGGGCATGGGCACTTTGATCTTTCTGCATATGAATCATATCATAGACAAGATATTATTGATTATGCGCATCCTGAGCAGTTGATTGAAAAAGCAATGGCGGAATTACCAAATATTTAAAGGTAGAACAAATAGCTATTAATCATCGGATTCATTGTTAAATTTGTAGTAATTCTTGCGAAATTTTATGCAGGGTATTATCCAAAATTAGTTTAAAGAAATAATAGGCTCACTGCCATAATAAACATTCCAAGGATAAGACCCAGGATAACACAATGGCCATGTCCATATTGATGAGCCGTTGGAAGAAGTTCATCAGCGGAGATATATACCATTATTCCAGCAATAAAAGCTAATAGAAATGATAAAGCCCAGTCAGAAATAAATGGCATTAGAATAAGGAAACCGATAACAGCCCCAGCAGGTTCTGAGAACCCTGATAAGAAGGAATAAATAAAAGCTTTTTTTCTATCTCCCGTTGCAAAATAGATGGGAAATGAGACAGAAATTCCCTCAGGAATGTTATGTAGTGCGATGGCAAATGTGATGAGTATACCAAGGTTTACATCAACTAGAGCTGATCCAAATGTTGCGATTCCCTCTGGAAAATTGTGAATAGTAATGGCAAGAGCGGTAAAAACACCGACTCGCATTAATTTGTAATCTACTTTTTGATCCTCTTTCCTTTCAGTAATTTTTGGAAAATGATGAGGATTTTCGATATCTGGAACGAAAACGTCGATGATACCTATGATGATGATGCCAGAGAAAAAGGCATAGAGGCCCCACATTTGCCCAACACCAGCAAATCCCTCTGGTAAGAGTTCAACAAAAGATATATAAAGCATGACTCCAGCGGATAATCCAAGTGTGAAACAAAGGTATTTGATATTAGGTTTCTTAAGGAAAAAAGCAATGGCACTGCCTATACCAGTCGAAAGCCCGGCAATCAAAGTTAGAAGAAAGGCAGGACCCAGATTGCTTGTTACATCCATACTACATCTTCCATTATGATCCACTATATCAAAATTAAATTTTCTCTTTTATAATTTGATAGAGCGGTTATGATATAATATATCAATCAGTTAATATTTTAATATTACCTTTATTATTTAAAAGATAATTTAAATAAAATGGTCGTATGATATCCTGAATTAATTTTCCTAAAACGTTCAAAATTTAGAAAAAGTTCAATTCTATAGAAAGATGATAAGAAATAAAATACGCCGAGGAGGAGATTCGAACTCCTGTGAGACCGAAGTCTCACGAGATTTCCAGTCTCGCGCCGTGCCAGGCTGGGCCACCTCGGCAAAACTGTAAGATATCAAGGGGTAACAAAACTGTTGTATTAATGTTTTTTCCAGATGGCAGGATATGTTCCTTTATTCATAAACACTTTTTCAGTTGTCACACAAATGCCAGTATCTTGCTGAATGATTTGTTCAGTGTTCATTGTTGCTTTACCGATTGCTACAATTTCTTGTTTCAATGAAAATATTGCGACAAGATCATGTTTCTTAATGTCTGTATCAAGTTCAACAACACCCGGAACAGCGAGCGTTGCACCATGACAAATCGCATCAATTGCTGAATCCCGAATTATTATTTTTGGAATATGATTAAATGCTCGCTCAACTGGTTGTAACACGTTTTTTAATTCTTTCGCATCTCCTTGTTTGTAAAAGATAACTGCGTCTTTTATATCATGTAGAGTGACAAGGTCTTTTTCTAAAAATCGACCCACCTTTGTCCTACGGAGTTCTGAAAGATGGGCACCAACACCAAGGTGTTTACCGATATCAACACATAAAGTCCGGATATATGTTCCTGCTTCACAACCTACACGAAATAATACTTCAGTATCTTGTAGTTCTATAAGTTGTAAATAATAGATTTTTCTTTTTCGTTTGACTCTTTTAACCGCTGAGCGAACTGGAGGTAACTGAGTAATAGTACCAGTAAAATCTTGAAATGATTGTTCCACTTGAAATTGTGCAACGGGTTTATGCAATTTCATAACTCCAACATACTCTTTTCCAGCCTGAGAAAGAACTGGTAATCCTCGAGTTGCTCGACCAATTCCTAAAGGTAAAACTCCGGTTACCTTAGGATCGAGAGTTCCTGCATGTCCAACTTTTTCTCCAGAAAAAATATTTCGAACCCAGGAATCAACTTGATGAGCTGTAGGACCACTTGGTTTATCTAAAAGAATTATACTATTCTGCATGAGTTCAGTAACACTTCGTTTTTCAGGTTCTTTGCCATGATATGGATCAGTTTTAACAGACACTTTAACTAATCGATCTCTTGTTTTTTCCACTGGTAACTCGTGCATAATCTAACCTCATCATTCTATATGTGAAGAATTTTTGTCTTTGTTTCCTTTATCCAAATCTTTTAAAATAAGCGTAATGATTTTATTAGGGGTTTTATCAGAAGAATCAATGATTAAATCATAAATTGATGTATCTGTAATATCAATGTCATAATATTTTTTATATCGTTTCCGTTCACTTTTTTCTCGGTCCTCTAGTTTTAGTTTTTGTGTCCTCACATTCCCTCCTTCACGTTTAACAATCCGTTCTGCACGAACCTTTGTGTTTGCATCAATCCAAATCTTAAATGCTGAAATTTTATGGATTACTGCTAGCCATCCGGCAAGTCTCCCTTCTAAGAGAACGCCACCCTTCCTTAATATTTGTACTTGTTTCTCATCCAATTTCCGATCTACGTCATCATGATGTTCACAATATTTACTAAACTCAGCAAGACTCATATCATACTCTTGTGCAAGTTGCCGAAAAATCATACCAGAATAGACGTATTTAATTGAAAGCTTGTCCTTTAACAATTCTGCAATCGTAGATTTTCCACTACCTGGTGTACCACTTATTGTTATTGTCCTCATCATGTTACCGTAATGGAAGAATCTTTTTTTTGGTTTCTTTCCACCAGTCAGACCAGCTTACCCATTTTAACCCTTGTCTAATAACTTGACCAACAACCATTGAGAAAACCAGATACAACCAGAGCCACGCTTGCCAAAGGAATTTATCAAAAAACGAAATGTTTTGTGCCCATGGAACAGTAAAAAAATAGTAATCAAGATTACCAAGGAAAAAACGTAACCACATGAAAATTGGAACGATGAATAAGAATAGGAAAAACATTGGTTTCATCATGCCGCTTGAGGCTTCAGTTTGACGCTTCATAATTTGAGGTTGCATCTTCATTAACTTATTAACACGGTTTGTATTCCCTTCCTTTCGAGCTTTTGTTATTTCCTTTTGAAAAGCTCTTGTTGTCTCTTGTGATTCCCCCATTTTTACCCAATCAGTGAATACATTTTGGAAAAAGGAAGATAGAAACACTACGACTGTCCCAGCGAGGACAAGAGTTAAAACAGGATATTGACCACCGAATCCTATAAGTGGATAAAATACAGAATTTAATGATGTTGCAATAAACGCACTAATATTTGGATCTCCGAAAATAAACAGCATTACAAACATCAACAGCATTAATAACAATAATTGGCTGCTTTGCGCTTTATCATCGTTTCGTAAATTAAACATCTTTCACACCGAGTTTTTTTATGATTATAAATTGTAATTTAAAACCAAGTAGTTTCTATCTCATATAAATAAATGAGGGAAATAGAGAGATACGATAAATGCATCTACTCGTTTCCAAAGAATCCTCTAAGAACTGGATGCATCTCCATTGCTTGTTCTTTTGCAATATCTTCATACAATCGAATAATAATACCAACGGTTAATAAAACACCTGTTCCACTTGCATTACCAACAGTTCCAATAGCATCTGCAAACCCTGCAACAGCACCAACTGTAGCACCACCGATTACTGTGACTACTGGAATATATCGTTCTAAAACTTTCTTTAAGACTCGAGGGTCACGTCTGAATCCTGGGATTTGCATACCTGAACTTTGAATTTGTTTTGCAACATCCTTTGGTCCCATGTTTGTCGTTTCAATCCAAAACTTTGCAAACAGAATTGATCCAATAATCAAGATTGTTATATAGATAATCACTTTCATTGCAAACTGCCATGGAGCATGCCCACCGTATCCACCTGAAAAAATTGGAATGAGCCAACTATTAATTCCTCCTGGGCTAGAGAGATACCAAGCACCTCCGGCGAGAGGTTGAGTACTTACGGCTAAATCATATTTTCCTATCCACCATTGCCCTCCGAGTAATGGCAACTCTGATTGATACAACATCATTGCAAACATGTTCACATTTGCAAGCAGAGCAGACATCAGGATAACTGGAATGTTTGATGCATAAATCAATCGAATTGGATAACGACCACGGGCCCCTCGAACTCGACCATGGGCTAATGGTAGTTCAATTCGAGATGATTCAACATAAACCACGATGAAGAAAATAAACAATGTACCTAGTAAGGGAACGATTGCATTAGAATAACCGATCTGAGGATTACCCAAGAACAACGTTTGATATCCTCCTCCAACAATCTGACCAAGGTTCATATTACTGGAAAGATAATACGTACCGGGTATAACCCCTGCAGGAGGATTACTCATACTTAATCCCCCTCCGGTTACGGGAAGCCAATTGAAGATACCCGTGAATAATGCCTGTGATACACCGGCAGCAATGAACAATGAAATACCTGAACCAATACCCCATTTAGAGATAGTTTCATCCATGAAGAAGACAATTAACGCTCCAATAACTAGTTGAACAATAATCACTAAATCAGCAATAGGGACGCCAACTGCATTAATCAGGCCTTCTGTTGGTTCAAGATATCCAAATATTTGAGGAACTGCTTCGACAATAATCATAACGATAACAAGAATTTTTTGTGTTCCTTGATAGATTGCTTTATCATCTGGATTTGATAAATCAAGATTAATAATCTTTGCCCCAACAAATAACTGTAGAATAATGGATGCTGTAACAATAGGGCCTATACCAAGATGCATAATAGATCCAGATGCACCAGCCATAATGAATCGGTATTGGGAAAATAAATCGACAACATCACTTTTCAATCCAAAAATCATAACATTAGTAAGAATGAAGTAAATAATCAATGAGAGAAGAGTCCAGAAAATTTTTGTTTTAAACGTGACATGTCCATCTGGTTTTTTAATCGCAGGCCATCGTTCGATTAATGGCTTCAATTTGTATAAGTAACTCTTTTTTTCTTCTGCCATAGGAAACCCGGAATCTGTTTTTTTTATTCGGCGATGGTGACTTCGCCACCAGTTTCTTTAATTTTTTCAACTGCTTTCTTTGAAGCTTTTTCAACTTTGATCTTGTATTTTTTGGAAACTGATCCGCCACCTAATAATTTGTCATAACCTTCTTCTGTTAAATTAATTGTTGTTTTTTTTGGAAACTGTTCTTTGAGTTTTCCGACGTTAATAATCGTGTTTTCTTTTCTTGCTCCTTGAGGTCGCTTAAATCCATGTCTGCCAAATGAATGATCTGGCATATATTTTGTTAAATGCATAAATCGATGTTTTGATAAGCCGGCATTTCCTCGTCCTCCTCGGAGTCCGGCACCTCGACCGCCTTTTTTACCTCGGCCATGTGTCATTGATCCTCTGAATTTCTTGGTTTTTTTCCGAGTCATGTTCATCACGTTTCCTGTTGATTTTATTCTAGCTCTAAATCGAATGCAGATAAAGTAATGTATTATTATACTTTCGGATGAAATTTTGCTTTTGTTCCTGTATTCATCAGGGTTTTTTAAGTTTTTGTGAAAGCTTCGCATCAATTTTTTTGGTAATTTTTTTTAATAATGACGTTCTTTTTTCAGTTATTTTTGAGAGATTATACCCTTAGAGTATTTTTATCGCTTGATTATTAAGAAAACTTTAAATAAAAAGCTGAATATAAGTTTATTTAAATATTTAAGATTTAATATGTTAATGGAGGTATAAAATACGATGTCAGTACTCAAAAAAGGTATGATAATTGCGGTTGCTGCATTATTTGTCACCCTTGCAGGAATTCCAGCAATAACCGCAGAAGAAAGCAAAACACCCACATATGCCGTTAAATTAACTTCAATAGGGGAAAACGGTCGATTAATAAAAGATACTATGGTCCTTACTGAAGAGGAACTCGAAATATTGAAACTTAGATTAAACTGGATATTTGATTTATTAAGAAATCAAGTAGACATGCAAGGAGTACTCAATCTTCTTCAACGGTTTATGAATATGGATGACTATCCAATTCTTTCTAAAATAGTAAATAACATTCTTGATTCCAAACTGTTAATGAAAGGAAACCTTGTATTTAGTGAAGGTTGGAGTATGACCTTAAACCCATTTAATGATGGCGATATATCATTTATGAAACCTATCACGTTTTGGAAATATCAAGAATCTTCAGATATGTTTGGTATACCCAGCATGACGACAATTGTTGATTTAAACCCATTTGAATTAAAAACGATTCAAGGAAATCAAATTGGTTTTATGTTCCGTTTCAAAGGAATTTATTTGGAAATAACTCAACCTCTCCCACAACAAAGTTTCACGTTCTTCTTAGGAATGAGCCGGCATGCAGGTGCCATTGAACTACCTACACTCTCCCTTCCAAATATTAACAATTAAAACCGAATTTTATTTCTTTTTTCTTTTTTTGTCTCCTCATTTTCTGCGATAAATTTATTATTGTTAATTTCTTATATATAAGTTGTAAATAAGGGGAATCTCATTCATGTCTCATCATATAAAAATGGTTTTTGCTCTTTTTTGCACAAGCCTTTTTCTCATTCCAACCATTCTTCCTTCCACAGAAGCAAGATTTTTCAAAAAAGGAGATGAACCAGTCAACGTTGCTTTCATTTGGCAACGCTGGGATGTTTTAGATATCCCTGCAAAAATTATGATGTTGATGTATAAAAGGATTTTTAACCAGGCTGAAAAAGAGTATGGAGTAACAATTAAAGTATATGAATTCTGGGATCGCTGGCGTGGAGGAGATGTACAATCAGGTAAATTAGAAAAATATGATATTGATGTTGTGGTAGGACCTGGAGGAATTGGAGGATGGAACAGCCCTCGATCATATCGAAGTGAACTTAAAAAATTTGTTCGACAAGGTGGAGGTTTTTATGGGATCTGTGGAGACTCAACCTTTGGATCACTCGGAGTTGTAAATCTTCCTAAGGGATATAAACGTCCCCTTAGAAAAGCAACTGGTGAACGGACATTTACCCCTATGTTGGGTCTGGCGAATGTGTACACAGATGCAAGTGCATTTGATCATATTTTAGCATATCCTTTTTGGTTCTCAAAAGCAGATATGATTAAGCTCGTTGGCCAATTACCTATCTCTAGAGCTCCGATTAAAATAGAAGCCACCATGCTTCCCATTCAAGATCCTCACACTCGACAACGAGTTCGTGTAATGCTTGGTAACGCTCCTTTAGTGGATGGTCCAATACTTTTACGGTTTTTCATGCCTAAAGTCCATGATATCGCTGTTTTTAAAGGAAGTGATAATCCATATGATTCATCGATTAAAGATAAAAAAGCTATAATTGCAACTCATTATGGAAGAGGTAGAGTTGTTCTATCAGTACCTCATCCTGAGTTAACTGTTGGTAACTCAAAAGCTCATGATCTTTTTGTTAGGAACCTTTTATGGTGTGCAAAAAGTCTTCCAGTGAAAGAATCTCTTAAAACAATATTAAGGCCATGGATGATTTGGTTCTTTTCAGATTATTTGGAACATGAAAAATTAATTTGGTTCCTTCTTACTCTTCAGCGGATGAATGAATGATTCTTAAACAACTCACTGGTACTGATTCAACTAATTTCTTATGGAATGAAAATTGTGCTTTTAACGGAAATGAAACTGTAAATGAATCTGCAATAGAAGCGTTTAATTGTTTGATATACTTTTGTAAGTGTGGTACAGTCTTTGTTAGATGAAGTGAATAAACAACTGATGAATGTTTGATGGCTTTTTGTAAAAAAAGTTGATCAGCATGAAGATTTTTCTTTTGTGCACCAAATGGAGGATTCATTAAAACTGTATCCGCAGTAAATGAGGATTGTGAAACATCTTGGACAAGGAATTTGACTTGAATCCCGTGTTGTTGTGCAAAATTTTTTGCAAGAGCAATACATGTTGAGTCTTTATCAATTCCAATAACCTCTTGAGCGTTTAACACTGATGCACCGAAGGAAAAAATCCCTGTACCGCAACCAAGGTCTACGACTTTTTTTTGTTGAATATCTCGATGTTGAAAAGCAAAAAATAAAACATCAGCGGCAATTGGAGCAGGAGTTTGATACTGTTCAAGTGATGGTTCCGGATGAGGAAATGGTGGAGTGTTTTGTAGAAACATTTCAAGTTGTTTTTTTTTCATTAGCCCGTGCACTCTTTTATTGATGAAGAGGACATTTCATAATCTGAATTTTTTAAAGATGCTTTCATTAATGTAAAGTAAAACGTACTGCCTTTTCCAGGGCCTTCACTTTCTGCCCAAATCTTTCCACCATGTTTTTCAATGATTTTTTTTGTAATGGATAATCCAAGTCCACTTGAATCAAGATTATGACGACTTTCATCTGCTTTATAAAACTCATCGAACATATGATTGAGCTGATCCTCCGTCATACCAATTCCCGAATCTGACACTGCAACTGTCACCTCATCATTGTTGGTGTTTTCCGCTGAAATTTGAATATCTCCTCCTTCCTCAGGAGTATATTTAATTGCATTTGTTAAAAGATTATTAAACACTTCCTGAATACGAAGTTTGTCACCAATAATTTCAATTGAAGTATCAACAGAGGAGGATACCTTAACACTGTTTTCGTCAAAAAGAACTTGATTATTTTTTAATACTTCGTTAATTTCATCAGCCAGATGCAGTGGCTCCATAGAGAATTCGATTTTATCTGTATTCAATTTAGCTAGATCAATGGTTTTGTTCACTAAATCCTTCATGAAATATACATTTCGAATAATAACATCGAATAATTCAACATCTTTTTCTGAATGCACTTTTTCTTTTAGTAAAGGTAATAACACCATCATTGGAGTCAAAGGAGTTTTAAGATCATGACCGAGTTGATTAATGAAATCGTCTTTTTGTTTGACTAATCGTTCAATTTCCTGGGTTCTCTGTTTTACTTTTCGTTTCAAATCTTTATTAATAATAAAAAGAAGTTCATGGGCATCCTCGAGTTCTCTAATCATCATTTTTTGTTTCGTGATATCTCGTACAACACAAATAAAACCATCTTCGATTGCAGTCAATGTTATTTCCTGATCAAAAGTTGTCCCATCTTTTTTCTTCCCAACAGCTTCACCTCTCCATCTTCCATATCTTTCAAATTCTGGAATAATTTTTTCATCAAAAAGTTTCAATTCTTTTTCACTGTACAATGCTTTCCATGATTTTCCTATGAGTTGCTGAGGGGAATCATATCCATAAATGGAAGCATGAGCATTGTTTAAATATTCATATTCTCCATTATTATTTATAATAGCAATCCCATCCATGGATGATTTAATTGCTGTTAGTTGTTTGTTGATAGTTTTTGCAGATTTCTTGCGTTCTGTAATATCTGATGCAGTAACAAGAATTGCGCGTTTTCCACTAAAAGAAATAATTTTTGTGTCAAGTTCAACCCATTTTTCAATACCCTGTTTTGTTAATATCTTAAATTCATAATGAGAAGGCGGATTTTTTCCAGCCTGTCGTGCTCTCCCTCTTTGAATTATAAACTCTTTAAAATCTGGATGAGTAAATTCCCAAAAATTCATTTCAAGAAGTTCATTTTTCGAGTAACCTGTAATTTTTTCTGCTGCTTGATTGACATAAATCCACCGATCATTTTGATAAATCATGATTGCAATTGATGCCGATTCAGTAAACGTTCGAAATTTCATTTCACTTTCTCGTAAGGCATTGTTCGCATTTTTCCGCTGAGTAACGTCTCTAAATGATAAGACATAACCAGGTGGTTGATTTCTACCCATTATTTTTGAAAAAGTAATATCAAAATATTTCGTTTCTTGATTGTCTTTAATTTTCGCTTCAAAAGAATGTTCTTTATCTGATTGATAAAAAGCGTTTATTATTTGAGGATAAGAAGAAAAGATTTCAGTAATTTTTTTTCCAATGACATTACTTTCATCTAAATGTAACTTCTTTTTTGCGCTGTTATTTAGTTCAATTAATCTTTTATTTGAATCAAATACGACTACTGGATCTTTTAAATAATTGAATATTGTTTCTTTTGAAACAGGAAACAAATTAATGAGCTTGAATTGTGTAAACCCATAGAGGAAAACAATTCCAGTGAATACAAAGGTAGTAGGAGTTAAATCAAAAGCTCCTATTAATGAATATGAAAACCCCAAAGCATAACTTGCATTTACTATCCAGGGTACTAATAAGCCTACTACTAATAATGATACTTGTTTTTTATAAAATGGATTTAATTTAAATATATTGATGATTAGTTGGGTTGTTCCCAATATTAGTAAAACGTATGAATATCCCCACATCAACCACCATCCAGGACCGTGAACAACATCAGTTGTTAAGAAAGAACCAAAATAAACAAAATTAATATTACTCCAGAAAAGATGATGGATGCTATCAGTAAAAATAATGCACAAACTTAAAAAGGGTGTGAGAAGTAATAATGAAATAGTTTTCCAATTTATCCATTTGTCCTTGCCAGTCCAGGAACTCGCAAGTAGTAACCATGCAGGAGAAATGAATACAATACCTAAATATTTCAATTGTTCAAAAAGATAAGTTATTTGTTCCGAATTAGACCACAAAGCGATACCGCTTCCCAAAGACCATATTCCAACTAATGAAAGTAGAAATGTGAAATATTTTCCAGGAGTCATTCTATGCTGAATCACAAAGTTTATCCAAGCGTGATATGCAAGAATAAATGAAAGAATACTCGAGAAGAATAATACAAACAGATATATGTCAACGACATTAGACATCCTCTTAACCATCTCCATCATGAGTTTTTTGATAAAAACTCATTTATATCCACATCCCATCCACGATGTGGTTTCCAATATGATAAACTCAGAGTCATATAAAATATTAACCAATATTAAAAGTAATTTAACTATTAGAAAAATAGACATTAGTGTATGCGCAACTTTTATGTGCTGTTATTTATTTCTCCTGCCGCTAAAAAAAGAAAAATCAAAATTGGGCTTGTAGATCAGCTCGGAAGATCGCTTCCTTGGCATGGAAGAGGCCTCGGGTTCAAATCCCGACAAGTCCACTAATACTCTATTACACATCATTATTTTAAATAAATATCTGATTTTAAATAAATTTAATATCGATTTTTTTTGTATTTCTCTAAAGCTCAAATTAGATAAAGATATTTCCTGTCTTGATCATGATTACAATTTGTTTTAAATTGCTTCTATTATCTTTCTTATATGAAAATCTTTCACATTTATGTACATCTTATTTTTTCCAAAATCATATGAATGATAGCTTTATTTATTTGTTATTTTTATCTTTCTTCTCAATTTTAAATTTATTTTTGAA
Source organism: uncultured Thermoplasmatales archaeon (assembly GCA_964581795.1). Lineage (GTDB taxonomy): Archaea > Thermoplasmatota > E2 > DHVEG-1 > DHVEG-1 > EX4572-165. The sequence continues at coordinate 17,986 of CAZOPW010000006.1, forward strand.
AAAACAATATTTTAATCTATCTCATTCAAAAAATTACTTTATTATTAACATATTATATATTAAAGTTGTGAGTAACATTTAATAATTAAATTTGTATATAAAATACATCTAAAGGGAGTATAAAGGAGGCAAAAAATGAAAAACTATTTTATATCAAGAAGAGAAAAGATCATAATAACAACGATATTGACAACAATAATATTATGTACTACAGTTACAGCAGTGCCTATTTTTCATCATTCGACTGGTAATAAGATATTGAATGAACAGAACAATTTTGAAAAAAATAAAAATCTAATATTTATTAAATACTTTGAAGTAGTTTTAGATAAATATTTTGTTGATAAAAATCCAATTTTAGAAGAATTCAAAAAAAATATTGAGGATAACTCAAATAAATTAAATGAAATTCTTAAAAATTCATTAGGAGATGTATTTCATGAAAATAAAATTAACCAAATTTCAGACAACAATCCCATAAATATACTTAATATTTTAAATGAAAAAGAAAATAATTTAGGAGATGATCCATATTCTGGTTTCGATAGTTGGTGGGATTTGTATAAGAAATGTTTAAAACTCTGGAGTTTAGGTGGTCTTTTGCCTTATGAGGATTATGATTCTTGGTACTCATCAACAAAAACAATATCAGTCGTTCTTCTCCCCATCATATTAGTAATATATGCTAGTATGATTTTTAACACAGAATCGCCTGCTATCCTCTGGCCGTTTTTATCCATCTGGGAATTATATTTAATTTATTTTAGTTATACATATCTCTTGTCATCCAACCTACTGGTTAGAGAAATAGATATTGTAGTAGAATTAAAGGATAAAAACACAGGAGAACCAATCGAAGATATAGATATTTATGCAACAAACGTTAACGCGACGGCACAAAAAAATGCCGGCTCTGAATTCACTTACTTACTAGAACCTTTTAACACTGTTGGAACTAATTATTATTCCTTATCTTCAAGGGATAGAGAGTATAAATATTGCCAACCTCCTCCAGCACCAGGAACCTATTTGATTGAAATACCAGAGGGTCAATACAGTAAAGGAAGAACATATCAAGGATATGAGTATACCACAGAATATAACTTAAAAGATGCAGAAAGCTATTATTATGTCATTGAACTGGAGCAAACATAATAAAATACTGTAATTAGTATGCCATCTTGGTCAAAATAAAATTATTAGAAATGAAGGGAATAAAAAAGGTTCACCTTAAAACCTATCTTGATTTCAATCATATTGACTTAAAATCAATTTTATTTTCTCTTCATCTTTTCATTTTATTATTAGTTTTGGAATCAAATAAGTACACAAATAAAGTAAATTATAAATGAATCATTTATGTTACATCATTTGATTTTATCCTATGACCTCCTTTAATCAAGTAATGTATTGGTTAATCGCAAATTCAATTGGGGGGAAGAATAGAGTTAAAATTCTTGATTCATTATTTAAAAAACCACAGAATGCTAATGAACTCTCTGAAAATCTTGGAATCGAATATAAAACGATTCGTTATCACCTAAAAGTTTTACTAGAAAATGATTTTATTGAGGTTGCAGGATCAGGTTATGGTAAAACATATTTTATATCTAAGAATTTATTGGAACATGAGGAGTATTATAACAAGATTCGTAAGGAAATGAGAAGAAAAGGATAAATATTGGAAAAAACGTGAAGTGATGCAAATGAATAAAGAAAAAATCTTGAATGGCGAATCAGCTAGTTTCAATATAAAACCGATTTATTTAATTGTTGGATTAATAATCCTTGGCATTATCGTTGGTTTATTTGTAAGTAATTATTTCATTATTGATGCAAATGAAAGTATCAATGATTGGAATAAAAATATTGATGAATGGAGGGGAAAATGGGAGAATTATTCTTGGGAAAATCATTCATGGGGTAATTTTTCATGGGGAAATAGTTCTAATTTTAATAAAACTAGCAACACTAGCAATACAAGCAATACTACGATTCAAGATCATAATCAGTCAAATTGGACAGGATTCTATGAATATTTAACTCCGCTTACCATAAATGATGTAATCCTTCCTATAATAACTACAATATTATTATGTATTAGTTCGTTTTTCCTCATTGCATTGATTGTAACATATACAAAAATTTATTTAAACACAAAATCAAAGTATATCCTAGGATTAATGTTTGTGTTAATTCCGCTACTTGTGGTATCCATTTTTCTAATTCGAGTGGTAAAGTCATTATTCTTTTCTTCAGCTTTAGAATATTCTATGATAAGCACATTCTTAGGATTTGGGATTAGCGGTCTTGGAGGAATGCTAAGTATTATCAGTGTTTTTATGATAATTGGGTTGAGCATACTTCTCTATTTAAGTAATCAATAAATAATTGGAATTAATTGTAGGACAATTCGGGACTGATTTGGAAAAAATCCATAAAAATATCCCTTCATCTTATTATTATGGTATTTTATCATGGATTTACCAATTTCAAAAGATAAATCAGTATCATATAATTTGGCTAAATTATTAGTTGGAATATTAATTCTTTTTTTCTATGCAGTGATATTTATTTTTTCCCTTTTACTTGAGAATCATGAATAAAAATAATGAAGAAATTATATTACACAATTCTAGAGATGATAAAAAAGATTTTTTTCTTTAGTTAAGCAATAGGCATATTTTTTCAATCATTTAGTAAAATATTGATTCCCGAATAATCTTTTGAATATTTCTCAATTTTAAAGACGTGGTTTGGTATCCCAATATTATTCGTATATTGCCAAACGATTTCATTTTCTTCATTTACTTCAAAGAATCTTCCTTCATTTCCTTCTAAAATAAGAGTGTTACCATTTGGCAATCGCTGAGCACTAGAGAGAAATGAAGAGTAAAAATCATATACATTATTAGATGTATAGCTCCAAGCTGGAATAGCAGGACCATATGCTAAACCAAATTTTAAATATTCTCCATTTTGATCAACAGGTGGTCTAATCTCAATAACTGATGAATATGCTCTTAAATTTGGATTATCTTCATCAACAAGTGGAACTTGATTGTTAAAAATGAGAATATTTCCTTCTCCTGGATACTTCTTTGGAATCCACTTTGCATCGTGTTGTGCAAATAATTGCTGATCATTTTCATCACCTGAATCATATGCCGAAGGATTACCCCATCTGTAAAGAATATCTCCTCCTTTTCCATAGGTTCCACCTGTATGCCCTGCTGCTTCTTCTGTAGATGTGCTGTGATCTATAATCCATATTTCATTAAATTCACGGACACTTAACAGAATTTGGTCAAATTCTTCGTTGTAGTCTATCGAGTTTATATGGGTGAAATCGGCTTTATCTTCCCCATAATTTATATTGATTAATTCAGGATTATTATCAATTTCACCATAGTTTTCTTTCGAAGAATCAAAATCTTGGATAAGATGATCCCAAACATGCCATTCCCAAACAATTTCACCACCAGATGATCCATTTGGTTTCACTTCAATAAGGTAATCAGGACATAACTTGTCATATTTTAATTGGTTAGGATTTCTTCCAGCTTCAATTGCCTGTTCATATGTTTTATATTCTACAGCAATCATTAGTATATTTCCATTTGGTAGGACTTCAAATCCGTGGTGGAGACAATGTTCGCTGTTTGAATATGTATATTCCCAGATAGACTCGCCATTAGAATTATAAAATCCAATATGTCCTGTAAACCCTCCAGCTAATAAGTTTGGATGGGGTGGATAAGGAGTATCTGATCGCACTAATGTACCATCTTCAAGTAAAGTAATATCCATACCTTGGATATATTTTCCATTCCATTGATGTACGATTTCTCCCTTGTTATCGATTAAATACGTATTTTTTGTATATTCTGGAGTAAATAATGTATATCCATCGAATATGTTTTCCTCATTAAGTATCGCATCCTTTATAGTGGTACGGATACCGAAAATTGTTGCTTCAATGTGACCAATTACTATTTCTTTATTATTTTCATATAAAATAATGGAGATTTGTGGTTTTTTTGTAAGAATGCCTAATCCAAAACCAATTATTTGAGTTTGAAGTGTATAGGTATTAGAGGAATCTTGATGTGATAATTGAGGAATTGTATAATTAACAGTTCGTGGAGAAAAAAGAAATCCTCCTGTTATCTCTGTTGTTAACTTGACATTTTTATAATCTTGATTTCCCTTGTTTTCAAGAGTAATTTTTAGATTTAAACCACCTTCCACCTCTTTAATTTGTATATCATCTAATATTGAAGCTTGAGAAAGGGGGATATTATTTTTTTCTGCTTGTGCCAAGGAGAAAAATAACAGTAAGATAATCATAAATGAAAAAAATATTTTAAATTTTTTATTTTTTAACAAATCGCTCATTTCGCTTTCATTTTTACTCCAATCTTTCTACCCTTTATTTTAACAAAAATATCTAATATATTTAATTTCCAAAATAGAACCAAATCATTACCAAATTGATACCAATTTAAGTTTAGAAACGGTCAAAATGAAAATAGAAAATTTAAAAAAATTTTAAATAATCATATTCTACAGATATAATTGAATAAAAAAATTTTGAAATTCCCCATCATATTATTTTACAATGTATAAAAATATTATTGGGTGATATCCTTCCATTCGAAATAAATCATCGCTACAAGAATTGCAATGAAAGAAACAAGAAGCAACACACCATTTCCAACAAGATCTATTTCACCTAGTTTTAATGCATCATAAGGCTTAAAATAATGTTTTAATGAAATAAGACCAAGAGCTTCATAATCAGGTATCATTTCAGCTATGGAATCAAATATGAACATAGCAACAACAATTGCCATTGTTACAACACTAGCCTTCATTTTTTCATTGAAAACTGTTGAAATTAGCAATCCTATAGCAATAATTGAAAAAAAGTATGGCAGTGATATAATATGAGTTAACGTAAGATGCCAAAAATCAAGTTCTTCTCCGATACCAATAGTGACAAGGATTAAGGTCAACATAGCAATAAAATTGATGATGAGTACCATGGGAATTAGACCGATGAATTTTTCAAAAATAATTTGTTTTCTTGATACTGGATTTGACATTAGAATGTCAATTGTTTTCGATTCTATTTCTTTTGCAATTGTTGATGCAGCAAGGAAACCAAGAATAATCCCAAGAATAAAAACCCAGAATATCTGATACATTTCAATATTTAAAAAACCGACATAACTTGCCATGTCTTCATAACCAGGAATAAAGGCAAATGGGTCCAATGCCCCTGATTGACCCATTTCTATCATCATATCTTCGAACGCAGGATACATTCCAGCATATAATGCCGCCATACCTGAAAATAAGAATGTTAGAATAATTGTCGATCGCCAGTAATCCTTAATGGTTTGTATGGTAAGACGAAAGCGAAGAATTTCCAGCAATCGGTTGAAATTTAGTTTCATCAGATATCCTCCTCTTCATCATAATAACGCATGAAAATATCCTCAAGGCTAAACTCTTGTATTTCTAAATCTAGAACAGTGTAATTTGCAATTTTTTTGATTACTTCATCTATATTGTCTTCAGTGACAAATTCTATCCAATCGTCAACAATTTTCACATTGGGAATTGATTGTAATTTTTCAGGTGATTCTTTTATTTTCAATCGTATTTTTTTCCCTTTTTTCTTTTTTAAGTTTTCTATTTTCTCTTCAGCAACAATACGTCCTTTTCTAATAATGGCAACTCGGTCACAAATTTTTTCTACCTCACTAAGAATATGGGATGAAAAAAACATGGTTCGACCTTTCTTCTTTTCATTTTTTAAAAACCGATAAAATTTTTGTTGTAATAATGGATCCAGTCCGCTTGTTGGTTCATCCATAATAACAATTTCTGGATCATCCATAAATGCTTGAATAATCCCTAGTTTTTGTTTCATCCCTCGAGAATACGTTTTTATTTTCCTCTCTAGGGGTAGTTCAAAGATCTCCTGTAGTTCATTGAGTAAACTCAAATCAGTATTTCTTATTGTACTGAAATATTGCAAACATTGTTTTCCAGTTAAATGTTCATATAACGCAAGTTCTCCGGGGATATAACCCACTTTTCTTCGTATATCAAGAATGTCATTTTTAATGTTCAATCCACAGACAAATGCATTTCCCGCATCAGGTCTAAGAAAACCAAGCAATGTTCGAATTGTAGTGGTTTTTCCAGCACCATTTGGTCCTAGGAACCCAAATATTTCTCCAGTGTTTACCGAAAAAGAGATATTATCAACAGCTAAAACATCCTTATATTTTTTTGTTAATTGATGAACTTGAATTGCATTCTCATAATATGGAGAAGACATTTTATGAGACTTTGTTTGTACAAATTGCGCAGGAGGGGTTCCTTCAAATTGAATATATCCTTTTAAACTACATTGGTCACATGTAATAATCTTTTTTTCTCCAGGTTTCCCCATGATTTCAAATTGATGTTGGCAACGAGGACACTGTACTTTTTTTCTCCGAAAATTCGTATCCATTAAATTATCTCCCGTGTAAGTATTTTTTAGTTCCGTCCTAGCAAGCGTATGAATCATAGATTATCATTATTAATGCTTTGTTAAAAAAATGGACCAATGAAAAATCCTATGAGAAGGATGATAGTTGAGGACACGGTTATTAAGATGTTATCATCGATTGGTCCAAATTCATATCTTTCTACAATTGAAGCAATCACCGCAGCGATTACTCCCCACCACGCCAGAGAAGGTGATGCCATCCCTGCAAAATAATATCCAAGAGGAATGCAAACTAGAACCATGAACACATTCCCAATAGGATGTTTCGTTCTTTTTTTAAAGACTGCGTTACGAATCACTCCTGTCACTCCATCACCAAAGGCCATAAACAATGGAGGAATGATAGCAATCCAAGGTGAATCAACAATAAGCCAGATAAGAAAAACTGTTAATGCCCACATCAAACAAAAATTGACATCATTAAGATTTTCTTTTGTCTGAAACCAATAAAGTATCTTACCCGTTTTATGAGGAATGTAAGTAAATATAGTTAGTACAACACCTGCGAGGAGCGGCATCCAAGGTGAATTAAAAAGATATGGTACTAGAAGTACTACTACTCCTCCGGCAAACATATGAATAAGTTTACGATTATAATAAACTGCTACGTTCTTTTTAAATCCTTTTTTTCTCATATAGTCATAAGAAAATTTTGTACCAAGTGTAACCCCAGTCGCATAAAGGCTTAATAAAAAAAACCAAATAATTTCATTTATACTAACATCTAATGCGGGAATCATAAAACTCAATTAAAATACAAATTGAAAATTATTCAAATACTTTTTGATTCTTTTAAAAATATGGTTAATTATTATCGAAATAATGCACCTTCCTTTCGTAAGCTTTAAATAGCCAAAGTACTGTTTTATAATTGTTTGGGTGTAACTTATGATTCGAACAAAGGTAGTCAACGATTCCACAGATCTCATTCCACTTATGCGAGCATTTGATACTTCCGTTAAGCAAGAAGTTTTCAAAGAAATTCAATCAGATTGGAGGCCATTAAGTGAAATCAAAGAAAAATATGGGAATTCCGGTCAAAAAGCACTTGAACTTTTTGATCAAATGAAACTTGTTGAGACGAAATGGACTACATCTGAAAATGGAGTTGATGGAAAACCACAAAAAACATATCGATCGTACTATTCTGCATTTAATATCAATATATCTTGCCCAGTCAATGAAATTAGTGAGATTTTTACCATAGCATCATTAAACAATGAAGAGTTTGCAAAACTTGAACAGGAAATTTATGATTTTGTAGGTGCAAATGGAAAATTTGGTAATTCTGTTGCTGAACAATTTAATCTTTCAACACTTGCATTGAAAAGTATTGTAAAACGATCAAATAAATTGAAGTATCAAGGATTGAAATTAATTCAAACGTAATTATCAAACGTTTTTTGATACCTTTTTAAATAAAAATTTAAAAACTAAGTGAATGAATTATTCACTACGATTCTTTTTTTCTTTTAAAAAAGAGAAGTTTTGAAATACGATAAATCAAGTCGATTCCAATCATCGAAATCATTCTTTCCACGACTACCATCTGAATAATCAACCATTCGGTACATATATCCATAGTTCATCACACTTTTGTAAGGTAACCATTTCCACCAGTTTGGCTCCCAAGGATATTTTCCTTCCTGATCATCACAACCGGGTGTATTCCCATGAAAAATACCAAGTGTATGTCCACATTCATGCATGTATGCACTTGCATACACAACTTCTCGAGGACTCCAGGGTAACCGTGCTTTTTTCTCCATTCCTAGTGCTGAAATCTGATAAGAATCAATAACTGGATGAACACCGCCCCAAAAGCCAAAACCAGGATACCGTTCAGCATTATACAAAACTAAACCATAATGAAACACACCCCAACGCCAATTATTTTCATCTTCGTGTAAAAAATATTTCCAATAGATTTCTCGGATTTCTTCATCAGTTGCTGAATCATCAAAAGGTATCAGCTCTCCACCTCCCATACATCCATCATCTAGGTGATACACTAAGTTCTGTCTATTATATGCGGTTCGAAGGAGTTCTTTTGATTCCTCTGGAAATTCTGTTACTTCTCCATTTGGTCCGGTTTCCATGATGTCTTGTTCTACGAATAAATCATCTCTGAAAGGATCTGAACCCCATTGAGAAGTGAGGTATTCTTCAAGATTAGTTAATCCATCATCATCAGGATCTAACTCTGAATGATTTTCCCATTCAAATGGATCATACAGCCAGAAATGACTGTATTCCTCTTCATGCCAATCCCATGAAAAAACATGACCCCATTTCCATTCCCATTCAATAGGAACTCCATCTCCGTCATCATCTCGACCACGATCATCGACATAAGGATCGGTTCCAAAAATATTTACTTCGGTCCAATATGGAATCCCATCACCATCATAATCATTTTGATAGATATTAAACCATAATTCTGCATCGTAATCATGTTGATAGATACTACCGTCATCACAACCATTCAATCGACCATAACCGCTAGGGTCTGCATTAAGAGAATATTCTTCTGCATAATCATCTCCTGTCCAATGACCTGTTTTAAGGTTATAATACACAGTGACAAAATAACTTTCTTTTCCTCCTTCCTCATAACCAGATAAATCACACTTTTGATCAAACCCAAGATTCCAATCCCACAGTTGAATGGTTATGTTCACCCATTCTTCATCATCGGGGACATCAGCAGTTACTTTCCAATCTGGATCATAAATATACCGTTGGTTTTTCCAAACAGGACTTGAAAATTCTTTATCATTAATCAGTACTTTTACATAAAAATCAGGCTTAGTATATTTATCAATGTATTCCTTTACATTCAAATGATTATCGTTTTTCTCAAGCGATCGAATTTTTAATAAATCAAAAGTGACGGAAAGATCAACCAATGGATCAAGATCAGAAAGCTCTTGTTCTTTGACAGATTGAACTAAAGGAATACTAAATGAAGTGAGAAGTACTGTTGTTACGATTAATGAGATCAGTTTATGGTTTGAAAAAATCATGAATAATTGTCCCCTTTGTATCTTATTACTATATTACTTAACATATATTGAAATTGTTCATATATTATTGTTTCTCTCCTACTAACCGTGTTTGTGAATATTATTCATAATAATATGATAAATATTCAATTACTAAACTCGTTTTTACTGCAATTAACTTTATACATACGATATTTAAACACCTTTTTTCATACACATCTAAAGATGGATTACGAAATCATCATACAAGCATTCTGGCTTATTATTCCTGCTTATATTGCAAATGCAAGCGCTTTGCTTGTTGGAGGAGGAACACCAATTGATTTTGGAAAAACATGGAAAGATGGAAAACGAATACTTGGAAATGGAAAAACATGGCAAGGACTCATTGCAGGGTCATTTATTGGAATGACCTCTGGATTTGGTTTATCCGTTGCTGCAAAATATGCATACCTTTATGAATTCCCAATTTACCTAAATGATTTTACAGGATTCCCTATGATGATACCGATCGTGTTTTCTATCTGTTTTGGAGCACTTCTTGGCGATATAATCGAGAGTTTTTTTAAGCGTAGACAAAACATTCAACGAGGTGAGGATTGGATACCCTTCGATCAAATTGATTTCATACTTGGAGTTCTGGTAACAGCATTTCTGATGAGTTCATTTCTCCATCTTTTTTCACTACTGAGTTATAATTGGTTTTTAACACAATTTAGTCTCTCTCACATCCTTACATTACTTATTGCAACACCCTTCATCCATCTTTTTGCTAATTTTATTCATAGAAGACTTATTGCTCAAAAAACGCAGAAACAAAGTATATAAACCAGTAGGATTTTATTGATAAAATAATAACTTTTAGTGGGGAAAAAGATTTTGACACTGACGAAAACCGAGGATATGAATGAGGAATTAAAAGAATGGATTAAGGAAACCCATGCAAAAATAAAACAAAAAGAAAAAGATGAATCTTCCATTAAAACTCCTACTGGAAAATGTGCTATTTGTGGGGAAAACAAAGCAAAATATGTTTGCAACCGATGTAAAAAAAGTGTCTGCTCTTCAGACTATTTTCAACTCGTCGGATTATGTAAAAATTGTGTAGAAAAAGAAACAGCAGATAAATGGAAAGGAAAAACTCCTGACTGGGAGAAACTCCTTGGTGTTAAATGGGTTGATTAACACTTATTTTTTCCCTTCACGTCTCAATCTTTTTCCTTCAAGATATAATCCATACATCGATCGTGCAGTTCGCCAAGATGACGGATAAATTGGTACTCCTGCTGATTTTAAATCCCAAACTAAATCCTCGTATTCTTTTCCACCAACCCACGTTCCAAGAATGGGTTTTTGATGAGTCTCATGAAGTTTTCGTTCACGAATCATTTTTAAAATTGCACCTGTAAACTCCCTCGGTCGAGCATATCCACCATGAACTGATGCAACAATGATCCCATCAATATTTTCATCTTCAAGTAATGCTTTTGTCGTCATTTCATATCGGTAAAAACCAGCATCGGCAACAAGATCAACTGGATTGTTTGGTTTTATAAGATCAGGTAAAATTTTATCTATCTTTTTTACGGTTTTTTCTGATAATTTAGGAACTACCAAATCATTTGCTTCACAAGCATCAGTAAGTAAAATACCAAGTCCTCCACCATTAGTAATGATTCCTACTCGGTTTCCTTTCATCGCGGGTTGACCAGCCAGGGCTCTAGCCATGTCAAACAGTTCCACAACATCCCGACAACGAATCCCGCCAGCTTGATGAATCGCCGCACTATACATTTTATCACTTCCTGCCATAGAACCTGTGTGAGATGCTGTCGCTCGTGCACCAGCACTACTCCGTCCCGCTTTCACAACAAGAACCGGTTTATCACATGCTTTTATTGCGTTCATAAATTGACGCCCATCTTTTACCGCTTCGATATATAAGCCAATAACTTTGGTATCGGGATCTTGACTGAAATATTCGATGAGATCATCATCGTCAATGTCGAGCTTGTTTCCAACCCCAATAATTTTTGAAACACCAACAAATTCATTATTTGCTAAATAAATCATACCAATGCCAAGTGCTCCACTTTGACTAATCAGCGAAAGATTTCCTTTTCGTGGAACACCAAAAACAAAGGAAGCGTCAAGTCCATCTGAAGCGTTTTTATAGCCCATTGTATTAGGGCCAAGTACTCTAATTTCACTTTTTTTAATGATGTCTGCAATTTCCTGTTCCAACTCGTTTTTACCAACTTCACTGAAACCGGAAGAAATAATAATTACATTTTTCACTTTTTTTTTCACGCAATCTTTCATGATTTGTGAAACGATTTTTGCAGGAACAGACACTAACACCAAATCAAGGGAACCTGGAATGTCTGTAACTCTTTTATAACATTTTAACCCTAGAATCTCTTTTTCATGTGTATTTACTGGATACAAATCACAATTATAATCAGAAATAATGATATTTTTTAATGCTGCATGTCCTATTTTTCGCGAATCCTTTGAAGCACCAACCACAGCAATACTTTTCGGTTTAAAAAAACCCTCTAATTTTTTATCCATAATACTACATCATCCTATGATTGCTTTTATTCAGCTAATTATCTATTAATATTTTTTCCTTAATAGCACCTATTACTTAAACCCCTCCTCTCTTTTAGGGAGATATTCATTCATTCGGTTAATAACATCCTGACTTGTTTTTGCTTTTTGATAGTCTTGCAAAGGGTTCTTATTCATCGTTAAAAAATGGGGACTCCATTTATATATCGACGTTATTTGTTCGGCTTGTTTTTCATCACCTAGAATATAGACTGCAGCAGCAAATGCTTCTAAGGTGGTTAATTTCAACGGCTTTCCGAAATTCACGGGATTTACTGCGATGACATAAGGCAACGCTCTAGATATTTGTTTTTTTGCTAATACATGAAATTGTTGTTCTGCTGTTTTCCATGAGCAATCAACGGCTAAAATCCCATTTGCTTTTGCAATGGGAATGTCTTCTGGAGAAAGACTTTTTTTAGTAAAAGGATTTAAAAGAATCATATTTGGTGGAAGCTCTCGAATCTTTGTATGAAGATGAGCAAAACCCAGTCTACTCAATTTTCTTGCAGTACATTTTTTTGGATCATCATCATTAGTGTGAAACACTCGTAACGTAAACATGTTATGATTCCTCTACAAGAACATCAAATACATAATGACTTATACCAGGGGCAAATGATTTCACTTTCTGAATATGTTGTAAAGTGACTGAACAATGAAATTGTTTTGCTGTTTGTTTTATTAATGAAAATGGGATATCAGGAACTTCTTTATCTGGAAAGGTATCATGAAAGTGAATGATTCCATTATGATAATAAAGACTTTGAAATGCAACAGGCAGGTATTTATGGGTATCCCCAAAAAACCCCATCAAAACCCGATCAGCAATATTCCGAGGAGCAACATTTCGATTATCACCAACTAACGGAGTAACAATATCTGAAACTTGGTTTAATACAATATTCTCTTTTAAAAATGAAAATGAGATTGGGTTCAATTCACAACTAAACACCTTTTTAGGTCCACCATGTACTGCAATTGGAAGAGAGAAATATCCAATACCTGCAAATAAATCAACCACGATCTCATCGGCGCACTCAAGTTCACCCATTCGTTTCCGCTCATCCATATTCCCCGATGAAAACATAATTTTTGCAGGATCTAATTTATACTTCACTCCATTTTCTTTATGAATTGTAATTGTGTCTTCATCACCATATAGTAACGATACTTTTGGTTGTCTCAAAGGTCCATTTATGCCTCCAACATCCTTAAGAACGCTTTTACATGATAGTACGTCAGCATATACTTTTGCAACATTTCGCTCGATGGGCAATAGTTTTTCATCTAAGCTAAGAATTAGGACATCACCAATTTTTTCCCATTTTTTCGGCAAAACATTACATTGCTCATTTGATAGGATAGGAACAAGTTGATCTTTGATTTCTTGAAATGGTTTCTTGACCATAATCTTACCTTCTATTAAAAGCGTACATATGAATACATGGTGAACATTTTTGTCTTATTATTAAATAGTTTTCTCCAACAAGTCTATGTACCCTAATTGCTATTTTGGGAGAGGAACCATGGAACTTTTTCCGTACACTCCACGACCTCATCAACAAGCGATTATCACTACGATTTCTAATGCATTTAAAAACAGAGCTCATCTTGTCATGGAATCCGGAACAGGAACTGGAAAAACGATTTGTGCATTATCAGCCGCGTTACAATATGCACTATCCGATAATAAAAAAATCATTTATATAACTCGGACAAACGCTCAGCAACAACAAGTTATCAAAGAGTTACGGGCGATTCGACATGAATTAAGACCTGATGATCCAAGAAAAGACAAACTCGTTGGTGTTGGCATTCAGGGAAGAAGCAATATGTGTTCTCATGCAAAACAAGATGAAGAACTTTCCAAGGGAACCAGTGAGGAATTATCTAAATTTTGTTCGAATGAAAAAAAGAAAACAAGGAATTCACAAAAAGGATGTCCTTATTATCGAAATTTTGTAAATGAAAAAGAACAAGTCGAGAACATGATAGAATGGTTCAAAGATATTCTTCCCACCGCTGAAACATTCATCGAACATTGCGAACAAAAAATGCTTTGTCCATATGAATTAAACAAAAAAATCGTTCGAGATGCAACAGTTGTCGTAATTCCTTATATTTATATATTTGACATTACCATTAGAAACATGTTATTTGACTGGTTAGGAATCGCCGAAGAAGACGTCTTATTAATTGTTGATGAAGCGCACAATCTTCCGGACTATTTACGAGATCTTCTCTCAGCGCAATTAAGTGTTTGGATGTTAAGAAACTGCAGTTATGAAGCAAAAGAATATGGAAACCCTTCTATGGCAGATGGCCGATTAACCATCGCAGCATTTTGTAAAACAATGGAAGATATCATTCGTGAACTCCGTGACACCTATGTGTATTCTATTCTTGAAGAAGGAATCCAAAAGAAACCCTCTTCAAAAACCGATGCATTTCTTCCTACTAACGAATTTCTTTCAGAAATAAAAGAACGAATGGGAATTACACAAAAACAGATTCATGATATCATCGAAGATCTTATCGCCTATGGAGAAAAAATCCAGGAGGCAAAACAGAAACGAAACAAACTTCCTAGGTCATATCTTCATAAACTCGGATTATTCCTTGATTTCTGGATTAATATTGCTCATGATCAATATGCAAAACTCATCGTTGATCATGCAGAAGGAAAAAACCCTCGTATTGAAACTTATTGTTTAGATCCATCTGTTGGCACTAAAATTCTATCAAAATTTCATAGCACAATTCATATGTCAGGTACTCTTGAACCACTTGAAGAATATAGGGATTCAATGGGGCTCTCTCAATCAACGACTTTAATTTCATTTCCATCACCATTCTCTAAGGATAATAAAAAACTGTATTTTGTTAGTGACGTCACTACAAAATATGCTGAACTTGCAAGAGATCCGCAGATTAAGGAACGATTGTGGTATTATATTTCATCGATTTGTAATAACTTCGATCAAAATACTATGGTTTTTTTCCCTAGTTTTAATGTGTTGTCAATGTTTAAGCGAAATCATGATTTTTCATCAATACAACGATCGATTTTTTTGGAAGAACAAAAAATGTCACAAACGGCATTAATTGATTTGATTGATGATTTTAAATCATATGGTGATAATGATGGCGATGGAGCAGCACTCTTCTCTGTTATGGGGGGTAGAATTAGTGAAGGAATGGATTTTCCTGCAGAACAACTTGAAATCGCAGTTATCGTTGGCATCCCATATCCAAAACCAACAGCAAGACAAAGAGGATTACAACGTTATTACGATATGAAATTCCGAAAAGGATGGGAATATACTGTTGAAGCACCAGCTGCAAGAAAAATGTTACAATCAATTGGCAGATTAATTCGAGATGAACAAGATCGAGGAATCGCAGTTATTTTAGATCGACGTGCAGCTCGATTTAAAAAATACTTACGAGATTTAACCCTAACGGATAATCTTTTAGAAGACATGGATTCCTTTTTTAAAAATTGAAAAGGTCCTTATTCGTTCACTCGTTTTCATCAATGAAATTTGGAATACCTTCATCGATAGGATATGTTTGATGACACTTTTTACACTGCAATGACCCAGATATAATTTCATCATTGTGTTCTTTCTTAACATGCAATTCCAATGAGGATTTACACCTCGGGCAACATAATATGTCCATCATATCTTTTTTCATAAGAGTTCATCCACAGACGTATTTGTTTTCTTTTCTAAATCAATATACACAGGTTTCCTTCCATTAATGTCAGAATCGTACATGAACGACCAATTTTCATCAACATCTTCTTTCTTTTCTTCTATTTTTTGTAAAAAGTTTTTGACTTGCGAATCCATTAGATCAGCTTGGAACAATGCAGCTGCTTCAGGAAATGCAGGAAGTTTTGGTGCTCCATATTCCAATCGACCATGATGGCTAAGAATCATATGCCGTAGTTTCAGCTCCAATGTTTCATCAAATGTAATATCATTATTTCTCAGCTTTGCGATTTTTTCTTGTATCCAATGCTCTCCAACAACAATGTGACCAATGAAATTTCCAATATCCGTTCGACCAATACTGGTCGTTGTTTTATAACTTTTAATCTTTCCTACGTCATGAAGGATAGCTCCAGTGATCATAAGGTCCCGGTTTAAATCAGTATAATACTCAGCAAGCGTATAACTAAGTTTTACCACGCCAAGACTATGCTGCAGATTTCCACCTATCATATTATGATGATGAGACATTGCAGAAGGTGCATGAGTATAATCATAAACGAACTGTTCATCTTCGAAAAAATCTTTCAGCAATGCTTGTAATTGAGGATTTGAAATAGTATCAATATAGGTTTGCATGCTTTCAAATAATCGTTTAATTTCTTCCTCAGATAATGCAGGAACAAAATCACTTTCATCATATTCCTGTTCATTACATCTTCTTAATCCACCTGTTTTTTCATTAATTGAAATTTGTAACTTTTCATTATATCGTTCAACAGAACCAGATCTGATTTGGATAACATCTCCCGTTGAAAAACTCTCGAATAGTCGTTTTACTCGTTCTTTATTTTCTCCACCCCAAAATTTTACGTTAATTTCCCCGGTTTTATCTGTAAGCACAATGTCAAAAAACGTTCCTTTCTTATATCCTCGAGGTGCATTTTTTTGTTTTACTGAAAATAAATCATTTACCGTTTCCCCTTCTTTAAGCTCATTAATGAATTGGATTTTTTTTCGTTTTTTTCCACCGGTTTTAATCATCGTTTGCTCCTCAGCTTTTTTTTCATAATGAAACAAATCTGCCATGAATATATAACTCCCCAGAAGAGTAATTAAACTTTAACTTCATTGAACCAATAGTGTTAGAGTTTATACGTTTTTCCTTCTTTAATCATAACCGTAGGAATATCTAAGGATGTAAACAATTTTGGGTGTTCAGTATGAATTGGAAAGACTTTTTTTGGATTGACATGAGTTATCATTGTTCTTAAATCTTCTCCATTGATATGGCCCGAGCAATGAGATTGCATTAAATTTAAACTAAAATGATCAAGCCAATTCTTCATTCGTTCATAAGAAATCTCCATTTCCTCATTAAATGGTTCCGACAGAGAATGAATATACAATCCTTTATATGGTTTTAAATCAACCATAGTGTTGAAATACCAATAATTCAACACAACGATATACTTTGAGGGATTCTTTCTAATAGCTTCCGCGGTAATAATGTTAGGGTAGTCTAATCGTTTTTTTATGAATTTATCACGATAATCTTCATTTAAATCATAGGTTCCAGTATTTCGTTTAGGAAGTAAAATGTTAATTTGATTATCTGTGCTATTTGGGGTTTTCAATTTTTTATCCTGGTGGTATTGCTCTAAAAAACAAGCGTGTTTAAAACTTATAACAAGTTGTTTGCCCAGTTCTTTTGCAATTTGATAAAACGTTGTGAACCTGTCGACATCCTTAAAGTTAAAATCAACGATGGACATGTTTCTATTCTTCACTAAAGCTTTTTTTGATTTTAGATACACAGTGCGCTCAGATTCATGGGTTTGTTTCTGATCGATTCTTGTTCCCTCTGTAATCATAGCGATAGGCTTAGCTTCCGAAGCCTTACAAACAAAATCATTTGTAAAATCATGCCTTAATCCATGCATTCGTAAATCACCAGTATACACTAAAGGACCTTCTGAAGTGTAAATGATAAATCCATATGCTCCTGGAACACTATGATCAACATGAATAGGAACTATTTCCAATGAATCAATACAGATCTTATCGCCTGTTCGAAACAGATGAAATTGTCGTTTCACTGGTGGTTTTTTGTAATCTTTACGATATAAGGGTCGCTTCTTAAAATTTAATACTTCCGATTCAATTGATCGCTGGGATTGTTCATCTACTGCATCAAGAATTCGTTTACTTGTTTCACCACAATATACGGGTACATTTTGATGGAGAAAAGAGATATAATTTGCATGATCAGCATGGGCATGCGATAAAAGCACTGCTTGCACAACGGGATCTTCAGGTTCTCTTCCTTGATGGGCAAGTAAATCTTCTCGATAAATACCAGGTAAATCAGGAATCAACCCTAACTCAATGAAATCACCAATGCCATTTGCGGTACGAGGCGTAAGAAATTCTTCAAAAAACAATTCCCTTTTTCCAAAACTCATTCCAAAATCCAAAAAAACTCTTGTTCCCGCATCTTCAAGAAGGATTTTGTTCCCTCCAATTTCCGAAACACCACCATAAAAAGAAAGTGAAACCATGTCTTTCTACCACCCAACAACCCTGATTGAATTTTTCCATTATTTTCAGGTTATATTGAAAATACAAAATCAATTACATAAACGTTGGTACTAAAAACTTGAAATGAAAAGGCAAAAAATGTAATTTAAATAAAATTAAAAATGAGATTAGTCTTTGTCACACTGATGAGCTAGGAATCGAGCTCGTTGACCAACAACAAAAAGTTTCGCTATAAATGTTATTTCTTTAGCTTCTTCCTTACTTGAGATTTGACCGACAATCATCATTTGTAATCACACCATGACTGTTAATTTACCACTTATAAGCACTTGTGGTACAAACGTTACCTAAACTGGGAAACGTTTTCAATAGTAGTATAAGATTCTAAATCTAGTTTTAAAAAAAAATATTAAAAAAATAAAAAGAGAAAGGGTTTTTTTATCCGATAGTGAGCGTTGGATCGCCAAGAAGAACCATTTCCTCAACGGTTTTTGTATCGATTAGATCAAGGTCTGGACCAAATTCGAAAATGTAATTATTTAACGTTTGTGTCCAGGCTTCACCGATAACATCTTTTCCTTCTTCATTGTACTGTCTAAAAAACTCAGGCCATAACCAACCGCCGAATCCTTTTGTACCCCATTCTCCAACACCACCATAACCTAAACCAGTTGGTCCAAGTGTCGCAATGGATCCTCTGTTTTCAAGTTTAGTCATCCACCATCCAAGACTTTCCCAAATGAACGTTCCATACCATACTGCATATTTTCCCTCAGTTAATAAACGCAGAAAACTCACATCAAGTTGACATGGATGGCAACCACTAAGGACTAATACAGGGAGTTTCCCATCATTTTCTAATTGAGATAATGGAAACAGATCTTTTGGATTTAAACCAGTAAACGGTGAAAATTGCGTTAATCCTTTCACATCACCATTTGCTCGTCCACCCGGTATACCTGGATAATGATTGGCATATACCATTGGATTTGCATGACCTGCAATATAAAGGAAGCCAGCGCCTTGAGATAATTGATCAACAACAAGCTCTACTCCATCATGGATGTCCTCTTCCGATCCTTTGAATGATCCCATTGAGGTCCATAATTTGATTTTTTCTATTTCTTCTGGCATAAAGTCTAGTGCTTTTTGAGCAGCCCATTCCCCTTCGAAATACATACTTTGATTACTTGTAATTGGTCCAAAAACAACGTTTTCGTTTTCATCTGTAATCCATATTTCTAAGGTAGTGTTGACCCCAGATTCAGTGTGAGGCTGTGGATTATATGATTTTCCTCTAATGTACATTACATTATCAGTGTAATTAATTGGAGTCCATCGATAGCCGATATATGCATTTGGTGGGTTTTCATTGTAAACGTTTGTATTTCCTAGGATGTTTTCATTTGCTGGAACTGTTATTTCTGCGATTGGGAGATTTGGATAAGTTAAATCTGTTGTAAGGTGATCGTCTTCGGAAAACGTTACAACTGATTCATTATCATGATTTACTTCAACGGTGACTGTGTCTTCAGGACCCGTTTGATCAATAGTGTTTGTACTTTGTGCATGGATTGTAAATGTTCCAGAAAGGCCGGTGGTATCCCATGGGATATCAAGCATGGTTTGATCTTGGAAATCATCACCAGTTACTGAAATCATACGATTAAACCATGTTTCATCAGTGTTATCTGTTTGTTCATAATTCATGACTTTCTGAACCATATTGGTGACCTCTTGTTCAGTTCTACAAGCCCATCGCCCTAAATGTACATCTGGAAGCAAATCAACATTATCTTCTTTTCCGGAGATTTCATCGGGTGTGTAATACCATTCACCATATTTTCCATCTCCATCGGTATCCCAGCTACTAAACGTAGTTGTATCCGTTTCTTCATCATATTCGTAAATATCAGCAAAATAAATATCGCTAACGTATCCGGGTTCTCCAGTATCATCTAAATAAACGAATCGTGTTGGACATTGTAATTTCGGTTTATTAAATCCAAAAAAACTTCGATATCCGCCAACAAGAAGTACTGATGTAATACCTGATTCTTCGAGTTCTTGTTTGATATAATACTTGATTTGTTCAGCTTCATCATATCCTTCAGTATCAATTTCATCGACTGAAACAAGTTTTGTTTCTATTCCTATATCTTTTTTGAATTGAACGAAAGGTTCTAATTCATCAATATATGAGGAACCAGCTATTATTAAGAAATCATATGTATCTTCATTTTTTACATTATTTTCCTTTTCTGTGTAATCAATGCTAATATCAATTTCAGGAACGTATTCAATTATTTGTTCTTCCATTGAATAACGAACTGGATATGTATTGACAATAACAAATGTAGTTTGTTCATTTTTTTCATTTAATCCAACTTTAATACTATAATCAAACCATGATGAAGGATAAAATCCTGAATATGAGTGTATTGTATTCTCATTTTCAATGAATGATTGAATCATTTCAGAGTCTTTGATATATTTTGTATCATATGGCATAGGAATTGGTGAAGGTTCCAATTGTTTTTCAATTGGCATGATTGAAACATCTGATAATGATGCAGTTACATCATGGATTTCATAACCTAATGGAAAAGAGTACACTTCTGTTAATACCGGAACCAACGGTTTACCGATCGATTTTTTATTCTGATCTGTTTCATCAACCATTATTTGTACAAATTCTTCTTTTTCTATGAGGTGAGGTGAAGAAAAAGTCACATTCTTTTCTAGGGTTAACAGATTTTCATCTTGTTCAACTGTCTTTTCAGCATTTATAAAATTACTCGTGCCACTAATCAATAGCAATCCGACAAGTAATATTCCAATTATTTTTCTATTCATGGATAACCACAAGCCCCAAATTTATTATTTCAAATAATAGTATATATTAATTAAGATACTTAATATTACCCCTTTTACTCCTGTTTTATTATGGATAAAATCAGTTTACTATCATATCCTAGCTTTTTTATTTGAATTATTTATGTTTCAATGGAAGTTTTTCAATATAATATTTTTTTACTTTAAAGGTTATATTTAAAATCTTATCATTATTCATCATGGGAAAGCATTTTATGTTGATAACATCTGTAAGTTAAAAGGAATTGAAGAACAAATGGAAATTAAAGCATGCCCACGATGTGGAAGTACAAAAATATTTCAGGGAACAATGGGAGATGGCGTTCTCACAGGATATACAAGCAGACAAGTATGTAAAAACTGTGGGTTTCAGGGAATGCCTTTAATATTTAGTAATAAGGAGGAATATAAAAAATTCCTTAAAGGGTTGGAAAAAGAAAAAAAGACTCAACCATCAAAAGAGCAACCAAAAGAAGATGATCAATTAAAGCATGCATCAAAACCTAAAGGATTGTTTGTTCTTATACTCATTCTCCTTATTGAAACCATTATTGCATTATATCTTTTTTCTATTTATCCACCGTTAATTCAAGCAGCTAATGTTCCGGGGATAGCGTATCTTACGATGTTTGTTTTAACTGGTATTATCGTTCCAATCGGCATCTTAATTAATGCAAAATGGACATTTACTGTTGCAGGCATCCTTTTTATTTTCACCATTCCAATCAACTTACCTTTACTCTACTATATTACTCGTCCACATGTCAAATCTTATCTTCTTAACAAGCAATTAAAAAAACAGCGAAATTAATAAAACCCCCCTGTCTATTATCACGGTGCAAGGTGTCAACATGGATACTTCAAAAATTGATGACATACTTGCAGAATATGATACTTCTCAACTTAGTATAGCAACAGTTTGTTCTCATTCTAGTTTACAACTTTTTCATGGAGCAAAACAAGAAGGATTTCACACGATTGGAATTGCTGTTGGGGAAGAACGACGACGTTTTTACGATGCATTTCCAAAGGGAAAACCTGATGAATTCATAATGGTGGACAAGTATACTGAAATCTTAGATCTCACCCATGAACTTCAGAAGAAAAACTCAATCGTAATACCTCATGGCTCTTTTGTTGAATATTTAGGGGCGGATAAATTTTTATCCCTTGATTTACCAACTTTTGGGAATAGGGACGTACTTCAATGGGAATCAAATCGAGATATTGAACGAGATTGGTTAGAATCTGCTGGTCTCACTATGCCTAAAGAAGTTAAGAATCCAAAGGACATTGAAAAACCAGTTATTGTCAAATACCATGGAGCTAAAGGAGGTAAAGGTTTTTTTATCGCAAAAACTTATGAAGAATTTCAAAAACGCATTCAACCAAACAAACCATATACCATCCAAGAATTTGTGATGGGGACTAGATATTACCTTCATTATTTTTATTCACCAATTCAAAACAATGCATATAAATTAAAGAAAGGCAGTTTACAACTTCTGTCTATGGATCGTCGAGATGAAACAACAATTGATGAAGTTCAACGATTGGGAAGCATCGCTGAACTTGAAGAAATCGGTATCCATCCAACATTTGTAGTAACAGGTAATATTCCTATTGTGATGAGAGAATCATTACTACCTAAAGTATTCAAGATGGGAGAGCAAGTCGTTGAAAAGTCACTAGAATTATTTGGCGGAATTATCGGCTCATTTTGTTTGGAAACAGTAGTCACTGAACATCTTGAATTCAAAGTTTTTGAAATCAGTGCTCGAATTGTAGCTGGAACAAATCCATATATAAATGGGTCTCCATATTCTGAATTAATCGAACCAGGTTTATCAACCGGGAAAAGGATTGCTCAAGAAATCAAATTTGCAGCAAAACATGGTCAACTCAATGAAATCTTATCTTAAAAAATGAAGAAAGGAGTTGATTGTTTACTATTATTTTTTCATTGATTTATCTAAAGTCACCATAATACCCATTTGAGCCCACATCCTGTTTTCAGCTTCATCAAATATCACCGACTGCGGACCATGAGCCACCTCTTTGGTCACTTCATAATCATAGTATGCTGGCAAGCAATGTAAGAAAATAGCATCTTTATGTGCTTGATTCATTACTTCTTTAGTGACAGTGTATCCTTTGAAATCTTTCAAGCGTTGTTGTTTTTCACTTTCATCACCCATTGACACCCAAGTATCAGTTGCAATCACATCCGCATTTTTACTAGCGTGCTCGAGGTTGTCAGTGATTTCAACATTCACACCAAATTTTTTTGCTTCTTCAACATAATATTCATCAGGCCAATATTTTTTTGGAGAAACAATTTTCACATTCATCCCTGCAATTGCACAGCCAAGAAGATACGAATTAGCCATATTGTTTTTCCCATCACCGAAATACACGAAATTAAGATCTTCTATCTTCTCTTTATGTTCCATGATCGTCATTAAATCTGTTACTACTTGACATGGATGTTCTTTATCATCCAAACCACTAATCACTGGAACACTTGCATGAGTTGCTAGTTCAGTCATAGCTTTGTTACTCATTGCTCGAAACATAATCAAATCCACGTAACGAGAAAGAACGAGAGCTGTATCCTCGATTGTTTCACCTCTGCCCAGTTGAATATCATTTTTTGAAAGAAATAATGCATGACCTCCAAGTTTTTCCATACCAACTTCAAAAGAGACTCGAGTTCTTGTACTTGATTTTTCAAAAATCATTCCAAGAGTTTTTTCAGAGAGAAGTGAAGTGTCTTTTCCACTTTTTGATTTCTTTTTCAAATCGATACCAAGATTAATAATATCAAGTAAATCATCTTTTATATCTAGCATTGAAATTAGATCTCGTTTCATCAGGTCACCCGAATAGATACTTCTCCTTTAAATGTATCGTTTCACCATGTTGAGTACAAAATTATTTTTAACTAACGGAGTATACTAGCTGATGGTTGGTATGGGCGTTAAAATTGGTTCCTTGTTTCCATCTGAACAAATTTCATTTAAAGATCTTCACGACAGAGTTATTGTTATTGATGCATATAATGTGCTTCATCAATTTCTCGCAACAATTCGACAAAGAGATGGAACAGCATTAAAAAATGCAGAAGGAAAAACCACCTCCCATCTTTCAGGCTTATTCTACCGGACAGCAAACCTCGTTCAAAATAAGATTAAACCAGTATATGTGTTTGATGGTAAACCTCATCAATTAAAACAAGAGACAATTGATGAACGAAATAGAAGACGATTACAAGCAGAAGAAGATTGGAAAGACGCATTGGAGAAGGGGGATACTGAAAAAGCCCGTGTAAAAGCACAACAAACAAGTAGGGTTACAGATGAAATCGTAGAGCAAAGTAAAACCTTACTAGATATCTTAGGCATTCCTTACGTACAAGCTCCTGAGGAAGGCGAAGCACAAGCTAGTTACATGGTACGAAAAGGTGATGCATACGCAGTTGGTTCTCAAGATTTTGATTGCCTTCTCATTGGTTCGCCTGTACTGATACGAAATCTAACAAGTGCATCAAAACGAAAACTTCCCGGTAAAAAAGCATACACCACTGTTCATCCCGAAAGAATTTATCTTAAGCACACATTAGAAAAGCTTGGTATTTCACAAAAACAACTCGTTGATATGGCTATACTAATGGGAACTGATTTCAATCAGGGCATAAAAGGCATTGGCCCAAAGAAAAGTTTGAATTTGATTAAGAAAAATGGGAATATCGAAAACGTGATTTCAACGATTGGAAGTGATCAAGCACCAACATTTGAAAAAATCAAACAAATCAGATCATTGTTTTTAAATCCACAAACAACAGATGATTATGACCTCTCATGGTCCTCACCAGACGAAGATGAATTGATTGGATTTCTTCATGATGAATACCAATTTAGTACTAATCGAATACGATCTATGCTAAGTAAATTTGAACCAATGAAAGAAATGAAAAAACAACAAACTCTTTTTTAAGACTTGGTTTTCTCAATCTGATTGGGGTGGGCGATAATACTTAGTCTATCGAGTTCCGGTATTTTTTCTTTTGCTTCAGAAATGATTTGCTCTCTTATTTCATTTAATCTGGTAACTGTCATATCTCCAGGTACAATGATTTCAAGTTCACCTTGAATAACAGGACCAGTTCGTCGCAATCTAAGAAGATGTGCTTCTTCGATTTCATCGATGTTTCGAGTTACTCTTTTTATTAAATCACCTTGTATGATACAATCATTATCACACGCATCTACTAACATTAGACTTGATTCCTTTATTGCAACAGCACCAATACTTACAATAATTCCAGCAATTACAAACCCCGCTATCGCATCCGCAATAAGAAAGCCAAAGGATGCGGCAATTAATGCTATCACTGTTAATCCGGAAGCAACACCATCTTTTACAGTGTTAAATGCGTCCAATTTGACAGAACCTAATTTTCCTGAAATACATTTTCGATGTTTATACCAACCTAAAAATAAAGCCACAACAGCAGCAAACAAAGCTAATTGAATACCAATCAAAGGTAATTGAACTGGGTGTGGATTTATCAGTTGATTATATGATCTGAATACGATATATCCAGCAAGGATCATCATTACTATTGCAGCAGCAATGGAAGCTAAATTTTCGATTTTGTAATAACCAAAATGAAAACGATTATCCGCAGGTTTTTCATAGATGCAGAGTCCTCCCCAAACAGTTGCAGAAACGAAACCATCCCCGATACAATCTATTCCGTTAGCAGTTAATGCAACACTTTTTGCCCAAAGCTCTCCAAACAAAACTTGTATAATTCCTAAGAGAATCAATACCAATGCAGTTATTCCTGCGAGATATTCAGGTCTTGATATTTTATCTTTGATCATTTTAAATTTCCCACCAAGGATAAAATGATTTATAAATTGATTTGCTTTCCAATTTCTAATTCAATTCCCTCTTTGTTTTTTCGAAACAATCGCGCCCCAAATGTTCCTTTTAAAATAAATGTTTCATCTTCACAATGAATCATTGCTCCTTCTCGTAATCCAATAACTGCAATATCATTGAATACGAAAAACTCTTGAATTCTTTTCTCTCTTGTTTCACCCATATGTTTTGAATTTGGATTTGGATCAAGATAATGAGGATTAATGTTAAATGGAACAAGTCCTAAACCCTCAAACGAAGGAGGATACATAATTGGCATATCATTTGTAGTTTGAATACTTTGACAAGCAACATTAGATCCGGCACTAGTTCCAATATATGGCATTCCTTCTTTTACTGCTTTTCTTAAAGGCTCAATGATATTATGTTTATAAAGCTGAGTTGTTAATACAAATGTATTTCCTCCACCAATAAAAACTGCATCATGATCTTGGATTGCTTTTACTTTATCATCAAACTCATGGATTCCACGAAGTGTTTTTCCCATTTCCCCAAATCGCTTTCTTGCAGTTTTAGTGTATTCGTCATGGGTCATACCACCCGGGCGAGCGTAAGGAACAAAAAGAACTGTTGATTTACCATTTAAAAAACGTTTTATTTCATCAGAACAATGATCTAAATATCCGCTTCCATGAAGTGTAGAATTACTTATGAGTAACAATGATTTCTTTGACATAAGAAAAAGTGAATAACTTATTGTTAAAAGAGTTTATGATGTGTTAATATGATTTTATCTTTTAAATTA
>CAZOPW010000007.1:0-42047 GCA_964581795.1 uncultured Thermoplasmatales archaeon
ATGTTTCTACTGTGTCATCATATGATTCTTCATCTATGATTGATGCTATCTGAGCCTCAGGAAGGTATTCAAATGCATCAAATAAGAGTGTTGAAAAAACAATTCTGTTTGAAATATTCATATTATCGAAATTAAGATTAAGAAAATCGATTAACACTTTTGAATTATGCAATCGATTGCATTCTTCACGAGTTTCCTGTAACGCTTTTTTTATTTTTTCAGAATCCCATTCACCACTAAATCTTAGATACACATACCCATGCCTAACTTCGATATTTGATTTCACACTTATCCCTCAGATAGAAAACTCAATCATTCTTTTAATAGTTTTTATTTATTTTCTACAGGTTTTTTTCAAAAATACGATAGTGTTTACCGCTAAAAATTCCGAATATTTATTAATTATTTGTAATAAAATGATATGGAAGAATGTTATTGTGTTCTTTTTAAATGGATTTCCTATGTTTACAATTCACTGCTCGGATTGCAATCCAAAAATTCCTTTTAATCATAAGGAATGCCTATTTTGCGGAAGTAGAAAAATAATTAATTAACAGATTTCTTCTTTTGTTGTTAATTGAGAATATATAAATACTGAGTACTCAATAGGTATTTACTTAAGGAGGAGTTTTACTTTGAAAAAAGCATATACGAGTTATAGATGCAAGCAGTGTGATTCTTTTTTTGATAAGCCATTTCAGGATAAAGGTGTTTTTGTTTGCCCAAAATGTAAATCTTCTGATTTTGAAAAAATTGAATGTAAAAAGAACATGGATGAATGTGATTAATACCAAAAAAACAGGATTACTCTTTTTTCCTGGAATTAAAGTGTCTTACAGCGGATAATATACACGAAAAGTAGGAGGGGATTAAACAACGTTTTTAAGAGTTATTTAAATTAGACGATTTTTTTTTGTGGATATTGCATTGAAAAATTTAGTAAGATGAATGATGATGGAATTATTAATTTAAAATCCCACGATAAATTGTCTTTAGATTATTCTACATTTTTTCTTTCATATAATTTGGATAATGACGAAACACTATTTTTTTAAAAAATATTTTTGAAATTTATGTCGAAAAAATCATATTGACGGGAGGGATGAGGGAACGATCTAAAAAAAGTATGTTAGTCTTAATGATGTTGTTTCTTTTTCTGTTCCCCCAAATTGTTTTTATAAATTCGAATAATACATCAATCAAAGAATATTTAATCGTTGTTATTTTCATAAAAAATAATATTACTTTTTTGGGCGGAGTTAAGGAAACAATACAAAAAAAATATTATTTTTTTGTTCTCAACCATATTCCGTTTTTGAAATAATAAATAAAAAATTGAATGATATTTAATCAATATCATTATGTCTTTCTGAGACATAATTCATTATTTTATAAGAGTTTTAATAAAAAGATATTGATAAAAAGAGGTATACACGATTAACTATATTTTAAAAAATAATGTTTATTCATTTTATCATTTAATTATATTTTCTATTTCGGATATTTTTCCAAAATGAATAATTGAACAAGTCAAATATAAATATCATTATTTGTAAAGTATAACAAGACTTTGGGATAAAGGTGAGATAATGAATTATTTATTTGAAAATGAATTTATACGTGTTAATATTGGAGAAGACAATACTGTTTTGGAAATCATTGGGAAACAAATATGTGATGATTTTCAAATAATAAAAGAATTACTCATTATTATTAAAAAGACCGTTAAGCAGGCGCATATAGAAAAGATCATTTTTCAATTGCAAGGATTCAATACTGTGGGTGATGACGATTTCATTTATAATGAGTTTTTTCCTTTTTTAGGAAAATTCGGAGTGCATCAAATTGCAGTAATCACAGGCAATGATCAGAAAACAAAAATATTTTTTGAAGAACTTGGTCAATATCTAACTCCTTTAAAAAAACAATATCATATTGAAACAAAGCAATTTGAAACAACAAATGAATGTTTTCGATGGATTGAAACCACAAGGTAACAATGTTTACTGTAGTTCCATTATTGCTTGAGTGTAAGAAGAAGGTGTGGTAAATCCGATGATACCTGGTGATCCTTGTTCACAGATCACCATGCCATTAATTGATGTTCTTGGCACAATTCCATCGAATAAAGCAGTAGCATTAATTCCAATACCTACATGATCTCCATAATTGATGACAGGTTGTTGTTGTGTACAAGATAAATCATTATCTTGGAATACTATGATACCAAAACTAGTGCTATCACCAAAGCCACCATTCAAATATATATCTCCATCTATAGATGTCGCATTTGTTACTTCGTTTCCGAAAGATAATATCTGTTTACTGTTACTATCAGAAAGTTCAATAATCGTTTGCCCAAGATCAATTGGATTTGATCCAGCTAATAAGGTGATTTCAGCAACGATTTTCGTAATTTCATTAGAGGTATTATATCCTGAAACGGACATTACTTTTAAGCCCGAACTTGTTTCCTCTATTGTTTCACTTCCGGTTTCCAATGCTTGCATTTCTAATTTTGTACTAGTTTGTACTAATACAGATGCTGCAATTCCGGCTACTAAGACGATAGCAATGAATACAATTAATGCTCCGATGCCTACAGCCGAATAATCATTATAGTGTAGGTTTTTTGTAATGTTCATCCCAAGTCCCAATCCCATACTTTATAAAATATGGGTACTTTTTTTAAGTGTTGTTCGCAGCTACCTTGTTTTGTGCGTATGTATACAATACTTCATGTTTGTATGTAGATGCAGTTGTTCATGCGAACAAGTGTTTTAAAAACAGATAGTATTATTGATATTGTATACTGGTGGGAAGAAACCTTAGTTTTTATTGGTATGATTTCCTGATCATCACCATCTGAACGGACATCCCAAGTTCCAAGGTTCTCTTCCCCCTAATATATTTTGGAGAATACTATCAAATTCAATCTAGAATATCATTTTAACAAGTGAATTACTTTATTTAGAACTCTTATCTGTATACATAAAAAAATTACTTTAAAAATTCAAAATATATTGTATGTTGCCAGTTAGTTCTCTTCTACTTTTTGCTCAGTGTCTTTTATGGTAACATGAAGGAGAATTAAAAAATTTGAAAAACTGACTATAATGATGATGTACAATCCTATGTGATACATTTTTGCAGGATTATTAACGAAAAATCCATTGGTCAAAATTCCTCCTGAGAGCAACGCTGATACTGAAACATCAATCGTCCAAGTAGCTATTAAGATAAGAACTAAGAGAAATACTGAGAGAGCGA
The DNA here is from genome assembly GCA_964581795.1 of uncultured Thermoplasmatales archaeon. GTDB lineage: Archaea > Thermoplasmatota > E2 > DHVEG-1 > DHVEG-1 > EX4572-165. Next base: position 3,271 of record CAZOPW010000007.1, read on the forward strand.
TCCAATCGGATTTTGATAAGCGCTTTTTCATAATTATTCTATAATATAATTATTTTTAAATATATATAAAATTATCCCTGATTTATTTTCTACTTTTAACAATGTATATATGCAACAACCTTATCATGTTCATTGGCTTATGAATTTTAATTTCAAACCAATTGGTGTCATTCATACTCCATATACTAAAGAAAAAAACAATGCACCATCTCAATCAACTGAAGGGGATAGTAAAGAATTCTACGTTGAAATCTACCCAGAACATACAACACGATTACATCTTCTTGATTCATTTACCTACATTTATGTCATTTATTATTTACATCAAGTAACAAAAAAACCAAATGAATTAGTACAACCACCAATGGCACAAAACACAAAAGTCGGTCTCTTTGCTAGTAGATCACCAAATCGAATCAATCCAATAGGATTAAGCGTTGTTAAACTAAAAAAGATTCAAAGAAACAAACTCCTCATCTCTGGGATAGACGCTTTTGATAACACTCCTGTTATCGATATTAAACCATACATCAAAAAACTTGATGTGAAATCAGATGCAAACAATGGATGGGTAGAAAAAGAAAACAAATAATTAAATGAAACTAACTCGTAAGTTAACATATAAATCTTCAAATAAAATAGTACAAAAATTACATTGATTTACCTTACCTTCTTTTTCAATTAGATAAACACATGTTTTTTTACAAAAACTAATAAATTACAATTACCTTAATATTGCAATCAAGAAAGGTATGAAACAAGATGAAAACTGAAGAAAAAGAAAAATTAAAATCTACCCTAACTTCAATTTTACATAGAGAACCTAATATCAAATTTGCTTATCTATATGGGTCTACAGCAAGATCGACACGACAAAAACAAAGCGATGTTGATATCGGCATCTATTTATCAGAAAATACATTGAAAAGAAACAAATTCTACCCGGAACGATTATCAGGTAAAATTGAAAAGGAGATTCATCAACAGGTTGACGTCAGAGTTCTTAATCATCAAAATATTATCTTCCTTCATCAAGTCCTCAAACACGGAGAACTTCTCATGAATAAAGATAATAAAAAAAGGGTTCTTTTTGAAACCCGTGTTTATGATGAATATTTAGATTTTAAATATTATATTGATCAATACAATTTGATAAGACGGGAGCATATATCCTCATGATTGATGAAGAGATAATAGAAGTAAAAATAGATATCATTCTTACAAATTTACGCTATTTGGATACTGTAAGAAAAGAAAGAAAAAATGATTTTATCGATTCTTTTGAAAAAATTCAAGCAACAAAACATTCTTTGCAAGAATCTATTGAAGCATCGCTTGATATCGCAAATCATATAATCTCTGAGAAAAGATGGGACAGAGCTGAAACATATGCTGAAATGTTCAAACGATTATATGATCATCAGATTGTTGATCAAAAGCTCATGAATTCATTAAGTGATATGGCTCGTTTTCGTAATTTATTAGTACATCGTTATGGAATAGTTGACACTGAACGTTTATGGTTAATAATTCAAGAAAATCTTGAAGATTTCGAGTTCTTCATTAAAAAAATTCAGTTATTCATCCAAAAAAATAATGATTGATATTTAAAAATAACATAGTTTTATTCTTCTTTTTTTAGCTAGTTAATTGAACACTTGGGTCTCCTGTAAACACAAAATCAAATGGTATATGTGCTTGGTTGATGATTTCTGCAATGGTATCATCACTTAGTAAGTTTGACAAAATTGAATTTATAACGTTTTGTGATTGGGATGATGTTTGTTGGGAAAGCAATCCAAAGAATCCTAGATGCATAGTGTTACTTCTGCAAATTGAACTAATGAATGGTATTAGGTTATTAGATTGATCATTATATACACTATCAGTATAGCAACCATCGATTGAAAGAATACTAGTTGGAAGTGTTGATGCAATTTCACTAGTTAATTTAAGATTCATGGTACTATTTAGAGAAAGATATTGTGGTTGACCATGTCCATGAAAACAGAGTACATCATGTGATGATTGAAAAAGAGAGCTAAGTTGATTTGAACTACATTCTTTTTGATATGATGCCGGAAGAGTTTGTGAGAGTTTACGGTAATCTTTTTCAGAATATGCTGAAAGGGTTGATTGTTCAATGATTACAGATTTTTTAAGGAGAGATATTTTTCGTTTTTCAGTGAATCGATGAAGCGTATTGATCAGTTCGGTTTGTTTTTTTTGGTATGAACGTGAAGGAGTTGGATAGAGAAGTGAAGTACAGATGCTTTGTTGATCTGTTGCATTATCGATTGTTGAATAGATGCTAAGCTGTGGTTTGTTGATATCTTGATAGGTCGTTTTTACTGGGAGTGCAATATCTTCTCCGATAAGAAGAGTGGCTGTGAGGTTTTGTTGATTAGCATTTGTTTCAATGAAGGCATCTATTGTTGATGGTTCGTTAGTTGATTTATTGAGTTGAATGAGTTGTGATGTCCATCCAGGGGATTGCATGATCGCTTGTTGATAAAAGTGAATTGCTTGAATGATTGCTTTATCTTGGGTATATGTGGGGCTAAGAAAGATGAGGAGATGTGGTGGCGTTTCGTTACTTTCATTTTGATTTAAAATATTGTATGTTTTTTGGGAAATGTTTGGTGTTGGTTTAAAAGATGATGTTGCTGGTGCGATGACTTGAGGAATAAGGTAGATACTCGCTATTATGGTAAGTATGAAGAAAAGGGTTGTTATCTGTTTTTTTGTCTGTGATTTCATTACCTTCCACCATCATCCTGTTATACTGTTTATTATTTTTTATTTAAACTTAACTGTTATATCTTTGTATTTATCATATTTAAAAGTATTTTTTCAGTTTGGCCTAAATGGTAAAATGTCAATTCAAAACGCTGGGTTAGTTTTTACAATTAAAATGGGTAATTTTCCCTTTTTAATTTATGAGTTCTTTTTTATTTTTTTGTTATTTTTTCATCTTGAGTGTTTTTTCGCTTTTGCTTTAAATAGGAAAAGTGACACAGTTTCTCATGGTCTGGTGGAAGTGAGATGGAATCATGACCTGGCGGATTAATTGATCCTGTCTCAAATGGTTACCAATTGAAGAGATGGAGTCTCTTTCCATGTGAAGGAGACTATTGTTGATATCCTTGATTCTTCCCAGATCCCGTGGATAGTGAAGGTGGAAGAACACAATGAAACACATAAGGATGGGATATAAGAGGATACAAGCAACAATGCTTGTGTCTTTTCTCTTATTATCAACGGGGATGCCTTTCTTTTCCTCGTTTTCAGAAGCATCTTCTCTTGAGTTTAGCGGTACTTATGATATTTATTTTGATCATCCATTGTTTTCACCAGTAACAATCGAAAATACGAGTTATGTTTCCGTTTCCATCCCTGATTGTATGTTAACATCTGAAACAGGTGCAGCTCAACTTCCGTTTTATGCCGCTCATATCCTTATTCCAGATGGTTGTCAGATTGATCATCTTAGTATAACTGAAAAAGAGTTCATTGATTACTCTGAAGTTATCAAAAATACAGAGTTGTTGTTTGCTGAGGAAGAAACTCCTTTTGGAAGTGTTTCAAATAAGAGTGCACATAAAAAAAATGAAAGTTGGTATGAAGTTAACAAATTTCAACCATCGCAATCCTTTAAACGACTTGGTGTTAGTTACATGAAAGGATATCCTGTGGAAACCATTCATGTATATCCCATGAGATATCATCCAAGAGATAATCGTTTATGGTTTCACCAGAAACTCAGTATTAAAGTAACGTTTTCTTCTGTAGAATCATCATTATCTTCCTCTTCCAATCAATTCTTTCGAAAACAAGATAGTGATGCAGAACGAGTTAAAGAACTCGTGTTAAACCCTGAACTTGTTGACACCTATCCACTTGATCAAACATTGCTAAATGGTGAAGATACTCATGTTTCAGAAGATCAGTTCGAAAGTAGTCCTTTAAGTGAATCGTATAATGGTGGATTATGTGATTCAACTCGTCAAGTAGATTATGTTATTGTCACTTCAGAAATACTTACCCAATCATCAGTTGAATCATATAATTGGTCTGATCTTATTCAGCATCGGCAGCAAAGAAATGGGTTATTAGGTGAAATCGTGACCATGCAAGAAATCCTAGCTTGTTCAGATTATTATAATGAATCTGATTGTTTCAATGATAGTGCAGCTCGTCTCCGTGAATTTTGTAAAGATGCGTATTTAGATTGGAACATAGAATACTTGTTACTTGGTGGTGGATGGGTGCTTGATGATGAAAATAAACAAATCGTTCCCTGCCGGATTTTCACTGATGTCGATGAAACCGGTGGAGTTGATATGATGCCATCTGATCTTTATTTTAGTAATCTTGATGGAGATTGGTATTATCAAGAAAACATTTGGGGTGGTGGACGAGGAGGAGCAAACGATAAACTCAGTGAACTCGCGGTTGGTAGGATACCCGTTTGGTCCAAAGCAATGGTTTCAAATGCTGTTGAAAAAATCATTTGGTATGATACAACTACTGATGAATCATTTTTACGTTCCGCTGCTTTTCTTGGTGGAAACCTTGGTTGGACGAGTACGTCAAAACAATACATGGAAGAACTCCGGGTTGGTGATGGAAGTTTCAATCAATTTGAAGGATTTGAAGAATGGAATAATGCATTTGCCAGTTATGAAATCGATACGAGCGCTTGTTATTATGATGCTGATTACCCAACTGAAAGTGATGCGATTACTGCGTGGAAAAACGCAATAAACAATAATGAATGCTGTCTCATTAGTCATCTTGATCATGGAGCAGCGACAAACACGTTAAGTCTTGGAGATGGAAGTAGTTTATCAAATGATCATTATTTTTTAGGAACCAGTCAAGCATGTACTAGTGGACGATATATAAACGGGGATTCTGGAGCGAGTTCATTTCTTGGAGAATACAATGATCGAGGTGCATTTGCTATGGTGCTAAATACTGGGTATGGGTATGGGAGTGCCACAAGTACTGCTGGAAAAAGTCAATTGCAACATAAGATTTTTTGGGATTATTTTTTTGCTAATCAAACCACTGATTTTTCAAATTGGCAGTTAGGCCTAGCTATGCAATATACTAAAGACATGTTTTCTTCATACATTGATTCTCTTTCATCTCATGTGTATGCGTACGTGTGGTATAGTTGGAATTTATTTGGTGACCCTGCTCAGTGCATCAGGTTAAATGTCAATGAGAACACTGCACCAGTAATATCTAGCATTACTCCAGAGGATAATGCAGTTGATGTGGATTGTAATCTTTCTGAGTTATCATTGATTATCTCTGATGCAGATGGAGACAAAGTTAATTGGTCAATAGAAACCAGTCCAGATATCGGAACGAGTAGTGGTGTAAACGAAAGCTGTGGAGAAAAAACATGTAATCTAAGTAATGTAACTTATTTTACTGAATATACTTGGTTTGTGAATGTGAGTGATGGAAAAGTTTGGACGAATCAAACATTAACATTTACCACAGAAGTTGATCCAACCGATCAACTCCCCCTTATTTCAAATCCAATTCCAACGAATAATTCAACTGGAATTGATGTGTTTCTCAATAATGTTTCAATCACTGTAGAAGATCCTGATGGTGATAATCTCACAACGACTATTCAAAGCGTTTTTGTTGAAAATAAAATTGAAAATAATCATAAAAACAGGACAATCAATGCTTCACTTCTTAATCATTTACCATATAATACGACGATAACTTGGTTTGTTAATGTCAGCGATCACCGGTCTTATCCAGTTACAGCATATTATGAGTTTACTACAAGAAACAAGTATTATCCTTCATCTCCATATGGAATAAATACTTCAGTATTAAATCGAACTGCAGTAACATTTAACTGGACGAAAAATACATCAGCTGATGGAACCGTTATTGAACGAAACAATGTTTCAAGCTGGAATCAAGGTGAAGGAATTGAAATTTACAATGGATCAGGTAACATAACTATTGATAGTAGTGTTTTACCTGGTTTAACATATTACTATAAAATCTGGGGATATAACACAACTGATATGATAGTGAGTAATACTAGTATTTTAAAACAAGTGAGTACACCTGAAAACCATTTGGTAAACATATCAGATCCGGTGCCGGGTAATAAATCCATTAATTGTTCAGTGAATCTTACGTTTTCAGTTAATCTAAGTGATGAAGATGATGATCTGTTTAACTGGAGTATTGAACTTAATGAAACCGTAAAAACACATGGTATTCAAGATACAAATGGAACAAAAAATTTGCAATTAACGAATCTAAGTTTTTATACTGATTACATTGTCTGGGTGAATGCTAGTGATGGATTTAATCAAACTAGTAACTGGTTTCAATTCAGAACAGAACTTCCAAATGATACTATCCTTCCAGAAATCAATTCAGTACAGTTTTCACGTGTTGAACAATTAGATGAACAGAGTTCACTTGGATGGGATCAACTCCAATGCTATATCACTGATAACTTTCGAGTGGCTCACGTATCTTTAAATATTACTGATGAAAACAATGAATCAACGAATTATTCATTAGATCAAAATAATGATTCAGCAATATGGAATCTTACAATTGATGAACCCTTCTTTCATCCGAGATCAGTGAGACTTTTTGCTACAGATTACAATGGAAATACGAATCAAACACTCCTTACTATTCCTTCACCATCCTTATCTTTAACTTTTGATGAAACGTATGAAAGCATTGATTATTCAAATGTACCAATTGATGTTTCATCAATTGATTGTTCTCTTCTGAATAATGCGAATCAATCATTTAATTATACTATTAGTACAACGCCATCCATTGGCGGTAAACAAGGTAAAATAACCTGTAATGATACCATATCTATTCTTTTTTCTAATGTTGCTTATGATACAACGTATGAATGCGTTTTTTCTTTCAAATCCAATCATTCTTGGTATAATCTCACCATTCTTTTTTCGACAGAAGATGAACCAAAACAATCCAGTCAATTCAGTAATCCTCCATCTCCTGGAGATGCATCAGTTTTTCCACCAGCCGGAACTGAACCAGAGGAGGAAGAACAAAATCTTCCGCCAGAGATACCTCTTCCTCCATCTGGCCCAGCTGAACGAAATGTAAAAGAAAACGTAACGGTAACCGTAGTAACTTGGGATAAAAATCAAGACCTGGTTCACTATCAAATTGACTGGGGAGATCAAATAATAAGTAATTGGTCAACCTTAGTTCAATCAAATACTTCAATGACGTTCACTCATCAATTTGATCAATCAGGATCATATGAAATCAAGGTGAGAGCACAAGACGAACAAGGACTCATCAGTAACTGGTCAAAACCTTTAATTATCAACATTCATAAAACGAAATCTTCTGAACAAGAAAACGCGGGAATAATAGCTACCATTAATAATCAAACAGGAGAAACACAATTTCAATATACTATTGATAATTCAACGGATAATTTTACTTCTATTATATGGGATTTTGGTGATGGAGTCATCCTTGAAGGAGCATCGCCTGTTCACCGGTATTCAAAACCAGGAACATACACCATTACAATAACAGTGACAGATGAACAGGGAAATAAAAGCATGGAAACAATGACTATAACGATTCCTGAACCGCAAAAAGAAGTGGACACTCCAATTACATCTTCAGATGAAAACAACATAAGTTTCCCATGGATTTTTGTTCTCATTGGAATTATTCTATCTATTCTTGTTGCAATTTTTATTTCAAAATTTATTTAATTTTAAGAGATATATCATCATTTTTAACAAAAATATTAAATAATCTAAATATATTTACTTATTTGAATTTAACTTATTAATTCTTGGGAGGAATTATAAAGGAGGCGTAGAAATGAGCAAAATGTTATCAAAAAATATAATTATGTTAATCGTAATTAGTTTGACATTACAAGCAGCTAGTGGAATAATTAAAGTGGGGGTTAGAGGAGAAGAAAATGATTGGATGTATCAACCAGATGTTATTGTTCCAGATGATTATCCTACAATACAAGCTGCAATAGACAACTCTAATTCCGGAGAATGCGTTGGAATCCGGCCTGGGGTATATCATGAAGCGTTATGTATTTCAGAAAATTGTTTTAATGGATTGACAATAGTTGGAAAAAATTGTGAAAACACCGTTATCACCGGTAATGAAATCATAGATACCGATACGATTCTTCTTTCCAATTTGAGTTTAGTTACAATTGCAAACTTAAAAATCACAGGTAGTGGTCAAGGATATAATGAGTCTAGAGTACAGTATAATAACTATGGCATAAAATGCTCAAATTCAGATGATATTCTGATAGAACACTGTATTATTGAAGGTAATGGAAATGGAATAAATTGTGATAGTGCAGCTAAGATAACAATTAGAGATAATGAAATCATTAATAATTTGGATGATGGAATTGATGGTAATGGAGAATTTTACATTTATAATAACAATATATCAAATAATGGATACGGCTTTCCATCTGATATAACGAATGGAGATGGCATAGAGATTATGAGATCATCTCGATCTTCAGAAATAGTAAATAACATAATTTCGTACAATGCTGTTGATGGAGTATGGGATGAGACCATTGATGATCATCTCATTATGGATAATTACATTCATCACAATGGTCAATCTGGTATTCATTTAGAGGAAGGTAGAGATTGTAAAATAAAAAATAATAGAATTTACAATAATGGATTCGGTGAATTTGGTAGAGCTGGAGCAGGTATCTTATTTTTACATTGTACATCTAATTCAATTGTAAATAATGAAATCTTTAACAATAAAAGAGGAATTCATTTAGATCAATCTCATTCTAATGAAATTTCAGATAATGATATCTATAAAAATAAACGAGTTGGAATAGATTTTGATCAGACTTCAAGAAACCAAGTATTTAACAATGTAGTTAGAGAAAATTTCATTGGTTTTTTCTTAAAATTTGCATCAGGATTTCGAATTTCATATAATGATATTTATTTGAATAATTTATTTGGTATGGTTTCATTTATGAGCTTCGGAAGTGCTACGTTTAATTGGTGGGGTAATATGTTTGGTCCTTATATGGTTCAAATGTTGAGATTACCTCCCTTATTGACAATGGTAGTTCCCTGGTCTACACATAGAATTAACGGGGAGGAGTAGATAATATGCGATTAAAAAAATTTTCAATTGTATTTGTCATTTTACTTTTTACACTTTCAGTTTATAATCCAATAGTATCAAGTACATTTTCAAACGGATTATTATCAAGTGAATTTAAAGGTCATGACATTCTAAAAAATGACAAACCTTGTGTTTTGAAAATGTGTACATATAATTTAGATACTATTGTTGAAAATAATATAAATATATCATTTGAAGAAGCTTTTAGTTTAATTAAGAATATGAAAAATACTGATACTTTTGCCATTCAGGATAATTTGTTTACAGATTATGAAGCTAATAATATAGAATCTTTAGAAAAAATATATAGTCGTCAATTTCCAGAGAGTCCTGTTTTCAAAAAACTTCATAACATCCAAAAAACGGATATTTCGAATAATCAACAATCTAATGTCATGGTCAACATGTTTTGCAGAGTCAATGCAAAACTTTTAGGTTTAGGCTTACTTTTGGGAACTCATTCCATACCGCTTGTAAGTCTTGCACCGGGTTTTGACATTGGAGGGTTATTCATGGGATTAGGAACCGTCGATGTAACCGGTGGAATACTAGAAAATGAACATCATTCTGGATTATGTTTTGGTGGATTATTTGGCTTTTTAGGCACAGTCTTTTTTATTATTATTCCATTAATTCCTGGGCCATTTATTTACATTGATGGATTTTCATTAGCTTCGATTTGGTTGTAAACTATCAAAAGAAAATAAAAAATTATGAAAAATCAACCCTCTGAGATGAACCATGAAACAAATCAAATTATCCACCTCAATTTTTTATTTTACAATTTCAATGATACTAATTAGTTGTTTTTCCTCTTCATTTAATGCCACTATACATCATTCAAGTCATCTTGATATTTTATCAAATAATAACCAAAATGAAAAAATTGAAACAATAATTCGAAATGTGGACCAACAAAAGGTTGAATCGTATCTTTCTGATTTATATACGATCACTTCTAAATACGGAGATAGGATGACTAGTAGCGAAGGAGCAAAACAATCAGCGGAATTTATCAAACAGAGTTTTAGCAATATGAGTGATAGATTGGATATCTCTGAAAATTCTTGGTATGCTTTTGGAGAATGTTATCGTTCTGGTTTCTATCATGATAAAAATATTATTGCAGAGTTACCAGGTCATATGCCAAACTGTTCTACATTTGTTTTTTTTGTTCATTACGATACCATTGAAGATTCATTAGGTGCTGATGATGACGGATCAGGAGTAGCAGCATTATTAACTTGTGCAGAAATTTTAAGTGAATTTCACTTTAATCACACAATACTTTTTTGTGCTTCCTCTGGAGAGGAAGTAGGTGATTTGGGGGATTATGACCAGGCAGAATTATTTTATGAAAAACAAAGAGATATTGCAGCAGCGATTACTGCGGATGGTATTGGATATATGCCAGATGTAGATAACAAGAATCAAAATAGTGTAGTCTTGTATAAACCGGAACGGTCACAATGGATTTCAGATATTGTGTTAGATGTGTATCAAACGTATGAACATATTATTGATTTAGATCAAGTTCGATTAGGTGGTTTTTTTGGAAATAGTGGTAACCGGGCTTATGATAATTATGGCTATTCAACGTTAAAGTTTTTTGAGGGAATTACAAACCCAGGATGGGAAAACGCACCCCATACAAATGATACTATTGAATACATCAACTTTTCTTATTTGACTCAAGTAACAAAATTAATCGCAGGATCCATAGCTACACTTGCAAATATGCCATCTATTTACCCAAAGATCAGTATTTCTTCCCCTGAAGAGGATTCATTGTATTTGAATGGAAGAAAAGTATCATTTTTGCCGTTGAATAAAGGAAAAACAATCTGTATAGGAAATAATGTATTAGTGAAACCTGAGATTTCAATTGATCAGGTAGAGAGCATCAAAGAAGTTATTTTTGAAATATATCTTGGGGAAAATGATATAAAATCATTTGAAGAAAGAAAACGAGTTGCTATTCATAATGATAGCTTGTATCCTTTTGAAGTAAGATTTACAGAACCATTATGGGGATGGCATACTATTCGTACAACGGTAATTACCAATAATACATCTAATTGTGATGAAATAGAAGTATTCTTCATTGGTTAATAGTATTACAAATGATTATTTTTCTTATTTAACACAGAAGATATGTTGATTTAAATAATGAAATAATTTGTTCAATCTGATGTTGGAAGAGATTAATGATTTTATCAATATGATGATACATGTATTTTTCTTCGAGAAAAGAATGTATGCCAGAAATTGTTTGCTCATCAGCGTTAAAATCAAATGGTATGACTTTGGGGAACCAATCGATGTTATTTGCAGAGATAAAATTAGGTAAAATCGATAAATGATTGTCCCAATGGTTTCTAAAAAAATAATTTTTTTCTTTAAATTCACCGAGATAGTGAAAACCATTATCAAAAAAGTTATTCCTGATGATTCTATTATCCTTCCCTCTTCTAATGCCACCTGCATTTAATGAAATGGTACAATGATCTATTGTATTATCATGGGATGCACCTAGTTTTATTCCCCATTCATTTTCTAAAATGTGACAATATGATATTAAATTATCATAGGAAGATGATGAAAGAATTATCCCTCGAGAATTTTTCCAAATTTTATTATTTTTGATAATCGTGTTTATAGCATTTTCAAGTTCTATTCCGTTGATAGTATTAAAAATAGTACAATTCACTATTTGATTTTCAAATCCAATATGTATTTTGATACCTGAGTAAATCGTTGAACTAACTGTATTGTTTTGTATAAGATTCCTATCAGATTGTGTAAGAACTATGCTAAATGTATTTTGTAAACAGGTATTATTATTTATTTTATTTTGATCTGAATAAAGCAATTCAATTGCAGTGTCAATTTCTTTAATGGTATTTGATAAAATAGTGTTTGATATAGATTGTTGGAAGTAAATACCTTTTTTGTTCTTTGATACATGATTGTTTTCAATAACACAATTTGAAGTCTTCCATAAATATATTCCAACTGGTGTATTTTTTATAATTAGATTTTTAATATGAATGTTATTGCAATCAATCAAGATAATTTGGCCTGCTTCTGCAATTATTTTGTTTGATTCCTTTTCATAATATATCAATGGTTTTCCATTTACCGTATTATTTTTCAAATCATTCTTTTCTGAAAAATCAACTATTAAACCATCCTGAAAGAAGTTATTATTTAAAATTTTGTTACTATTTGATTTCTCTATTAAGGTCCCTTCATAGTTTGTAATAAACATATTTTGAATAATAGTGTTTTCATTTGAATTTTCTAATTTCAGTCCGTAATCATTTTTGGTTATATTATTTTGTTTTATAAGATTAAAATTGGAGGAAATAAGTTCAATTCCCTCATATCGGTTATTAAAAATAAATGATTCTGTAATTTGATTGTATTTGCATAAATCAAATTCTATCCCGTGAATATTTTCGCAAATACTGTTTGATTTAAAATTATTATTTGAAATATTATAACCTATAATACCTGTATTACTCTTTGAAATAGTGTTTGATTGAAGAGTATTATTTTCTGAATTAATCAAATACAAACCTTTGTCTGTGTTGAAAATATTATTTTTTATTACTGAACCCATTCTTGAATTCCATAATTCGATACCTATACTAGTGTTCATTATGACTTGGTTTTCAATATGGAAATTTGTGCAGTTGACGAGTATGATTTGACCTGCAGAAGGAAGACGATTAATGTTTTCTTTGTTTTCAAAATAAACTAATGGTTTCCCATTTACCGTGTTGTGTTGGATTTTATTTAACGGTAGTTTTTTACTTTCTACTTGTAAAAAAATCATTCCACATTCTTTGAAATTGTTCTCTGAAACGTTGCAGTTTAATGCATCAGAAAGGAGCAATCCAGGATTGTTCTTAGAGATTATGTTATTTGATATTGTTATTTCTTCTGAATAATAAAGTTCAATACCATTTAACATATTAGAAATAATTTCATTTTTGTAGAAGGTATTAAAATCACAGGATGATAAAATTTTTACTCCTTTGTAATTTTTTGAAATTGTATTATTTTTAATCGTGTTTGATTGACTATTTTCTTTTAAATGTATGCCTATTCCATTGTTTTCTTTAATGGTATTATTAAAAATCAGATTTTCTGAGGATGAAATTAGTGATATACCATTATTGTTGTTCTTAATAATATTGTTATATATTTTGTTTTTATTTGTGTTTATTTGTATTGCCGCTTCATTTGGTCCGCTATCTTGAATTATGAAGTGTGAAATGGTTACATAATCATGATTAATAACAATGACATTTCCTTTCCCTTCTCCTCCTATAATTGTTTCATTACTCCCAATGATGGTAACTGGTGAGTTTATGACAATATTTTCTTTATAGGTGCCATTTTTGACATGGATAATTGTATCAATCGTAGTCATATCTATAGCTTTTTGAATGCTGGTAAAGTCTCCATTTCCACTTTCATCTACAAACACTGTTATTCCGATGGGAAGAATTGGATAGTGATCGTAATTATTTCCTCCTTTAATTTTAAAGGGTTGATCAATGATGTTATCTGATCCTGGTTGATCTTGTTGAGGTCCTTTTTTTATATCCACTTTTTGATGGTTTTGCCAATAGTTTCCACAGTAGTCATCTTTTTTGTTGTATTGCCATTTTTCCCAGTTTAATGGGTATTCTAAGTTCCAATGATTGATACATTCATCGAAAGCATTTGCCCCATTAACACTCTCAATACCATTTAATCGAAAATAATTATGAAAAAGTTGATTATTGTTTGAATCATCAACGATATACACACCAAATTGGAATGAATTTTCAATAAAATTATTTGATACGAAGCAATTCTGCGTTCCTTCCTTCATTACAATACCGTTTAAATTATTATTTTTAATATCATTAGAAAATATCAAGATTTTTCTTCCATTATTGATTAAAATACCATTTCCCGTATTTTCTAATATAGAATTTTGAGATATCGTATCATTATTGGAGTTGTATGAATATATCCCTCCGCTATTCAATTCTAATATATTCTGTGAGATGTTTGAATTTTTATTACTTCTAATATAAATGCCAATATTATGATTATTTTTAAACGTGTTATTAAAAATTGAAGAATTATACGAGTATTCATTTATAATTCCATCATAATTTGAAAGATAATGATTGTGTATTATTTCCACATTAGTAGAATTATAAAGTATCGATCCTGTTTCCTTATTATATCTAAATTGATTATTTGATAAAGTAGTAGTTGATGATTGATAATCATATATTCCTACATTGCAATGTGAAAAAGTATTGTTTTGAAATGAGATATGGTTACAAAAAGCAAGTTCAGTACCTATTGTTGTTTTTGAAATATTCATGTTAGTAATAATTGAATTAGAACAATTTACTAATAGTATCTCACCATATTTTTTCTGTTCTCCATTGATATATAATGATTCTTCATTTGTAGCATAAAAAAGTGGTAAATTGTTAATCAGGTTATTGGAGAATTCATGATAAAAATGGTTGGGAAAATCTCCATATAAACTGATACTACAATTTGTAAAGGAATTGGATTCTATTTTTGTTTCCAGAGTGTAAAATAAATTCAAACCATATATATTGTCAATGAATTTGTTTGATTGGATGATATTGTTGGTAAGATTACTATTATTTTCATTCTTAACGATTACACCATATTTATTATTAAATATGATATTATTTTTGATGATACAATCATTAGATGAAAGATAGATGCCCGCTCCAAAATATGATGTATTTCCCCGAGTTATATTCAGATTTTCTATAGTTACTCCGTCTGCATATATTAAAAATACAGAGTTTTGATTATTACCACTTATTATTGGTAATCCAGTGTGAATCCCTTCTCCCAACTCTTGTTGTTTTCCTTCTATTGAAATCGATTTATCCACAGTAATATTTCCATTATAAAAGCCACTGTATACGTAAATGGTGGTGTTTTCTGATACATTGTCTATTGCGTTTTGTATTGTTGTAAAATCTCCATCTCCATCATCATCAACAGTAACGACGTTAATACTTTCTTTTCCAGAAGAGATTGATGAGAAAAATATAATAACAAGAAAAAGAACTAGGGTAATGAAGAAAATGGATTTTTTATTTATCATGGTTTTTACCTTTAGTGCCAAGGGTTATGTAATCTGAAGTGATTTTGTTGTTATCTCCTTTCCATTGACAAATAATGTGGATGTTATATCACATGCTGTTGCATCTATGAAATAGCATGAATCTACCTTTTTATTCATCCAGAAGAAAACAAATGAGGTTGTAGGAGATATGGTATGTTGAGCTGTATCAGTTTCGCTTTCATATTGAATCCAATGTGTATTTTTTATATAGACATCAGGTGAGAAAATTCCAAATCCAGTTACTAATGTTTGATATCCAATTGTATCCCCATCATTAATTTGTTTTAATTGTAATGAGGGAAACAAAAATATTCCGCTACTATCACTTGCCCCTATGTGTACACTAATACTATACCATTCGCTAAATGATCGGTGCCCAAGCAACATTTTAGTTGATCTAACTCGTATAGTATAAACTCCTTCTTTAGACCATATATGACTTGTATCGATTCCATGTTCATCTATCTGAATTTCCTCATTTCCACTTTGGTCATCCCAGTTTACTTGACATATAATATCTTCTTTGTTAGTATTAAGAGACAATGTCTCTTTCAGAGATCTATATGAAATTTTAAATTCAACTGGTGTGTTTGGATAAAATCTTTGGTCATTTATAGCTTCAATGATGAGTTCTGGAGGAAGATTTGAATTCATCAATGGGTAATTATCAGCATTTGAATGTAATTTAGATCCAATATACTGTTTTCCGGGAATAATGTAGGGGGTATCACCGATTCCATCACCATTAGTATCTGAACCTTTGTAATCACTCCAAAAATTCCCTTCACTTTTTGTATCATCCCAATTATTATTTGACGTATCAACTGCGTTTTGTCCATTTCCTATTAGATCATTATGATGAAAATTATTATTTTCCGCTGCTCCAATCGCTTCAATGCCAAAAACTGTGTTATCATTTAGTTTATTGCCCATTATCATATTACTTCTTGAAGTTTCACTTAACTGAAGTCCGGACTTTTTATTTTTTGTGAATATATTTCCCGTAACATTATTTCCATAGCAAGAATAGTTAACTTTCATTCCATGATTATTATTTTCTAACTGGTTTCCATTTACTTCATTATAATGGGACATATAAAACCAAAATCCTGATCTATTATTGTTTTTTATAATATTATTCGTAATTAAATTAGCATTTGATGAAAGTAATATAATCCCATATCCATTTTCTTTGATAATACAATTATTTATCGTATTGATCTGTGATGTGACCTTGATTCCAGCATGTTTATCTCCACTATTCTGAATTGTAAAACCATTTAGTGACACTCCATTTTTTGAAATAGTTACAACATTTGTTGTCCCATCACCGAGTATGATAGTATTTGATGTCCCATTTCCTTCGAGATGGACCATTTCGTTGATGTTAATATTTTCATGATATTCACCATGGTTAACAAAGATATGCGTATCAATAGTTGCATGGTTAATTGCTTCTTGAATTGTTGGATAGTCATCAGGGACCACAATTTTTTTTCCAAGAACTCGGTCTTGCTCTTCATTGGGACTGATTGTGGCCATTGTCGTTGTGCAAACTAACAAAAGAGCTATAAAAAAAATTTCACAAAATATTTTTACCTTTTCTAATTTACTTTTTTTCATTATGGTTGCCTCCTTTTTTCATTCAATTATGTTAACACAAATATGTTTTCTAAATTGAATATTTTTTATTTGATGAATGCGTATATTGAACTATGCATAATGATACAGTATTCTTGGAAACTACACTTTGTAAGAATCACTGCACACCCTTATTTTTTTATGAGACGAAGTATTGATTTGTTTTTCCGCAATATTCGCCATTCCAATAAAGCTTAATATATCCTGATCCAGTTGGTAGTTGACTTAGTGAATCATAAAAAGCAACGGTTCCAGAATAATTCTCATTTAGTGTTTCAGTATTTTCTTCTACTAAAACATCATTATGATACCATTTCCAAGTAAACGAGTCAGTATACCAATTATATGATTTACTCGTAAAGGATGAGTAAAAATGAATAGTATCATTTGTTGAAAAATGAAATTGGAATGGGCCATGGTAATTCGTGTTATGCGCCCATTTGCAGGTTAAAGCCTCTCCGATTCCTATAATTGGAGTGACATCATGATAGTCCTCAATCACTTCATATGTATTGGTTTTACCAACATAATTTCCGTTAACATACATTTTAATATAACCATTCCCAACAGGGATGTTAGGCACTGAAAAGTACATCGTTACTATACCTTTATAATTCACCGGTATAATTTCTTCTCCCTCCTCAAGAATTCTATCATTATGATACCATTTCCATCCTAGGGTATCACCATACCAGTCATAGGTTCGCTTGGCTGTAAATGTTGCATAACAATGCATCGTTTCATTTTCTCCGGAAATAAGTTCTTGAGGACCACAATTTGACGATCCATTAATCCATGAACAGGTCATTGCTTCTCCCAATCCAATCCGGTTCTGATCAATTGAATCGAGTACTTCAAATTCAGGAGATATGCCAAACAACTCATCATTACAATAAATATTAACATGCCAAGTTCCGAGTTTATCTGGTATCCAATCATCCCAAAATGCAACTGTTCCCTCGTATGGGATTGTCTCTGTTTTTGAATGTCGGATTTCCTCACTATGAATCCATTCCCATCGTATTTTATCTCCATTTCGAGCATATTTCATTTCACCATATGTAAAAATTGTATTTCCCTGTTTAAAAAATGTTGATGGGATATCAATAACTGGTTCAGGATTACTATCGCGCACTTGATCAGTTAACAGAGTATGGATCAGTTCTTGGTTTTGTTGGTAAATTACAAATTCGGGGGATGATCCAATTTGTTCTCCGTTATGATATATTTTAATATGCCACCATCCAGGTTCATCCGGTGTCCAACCATCCCAGAATGCAACAGATCCCTCTACAGTTAAAGTGAAGTCTTTAATCTTTTGAATTTCTCCATCATGGCACCATTCCCATTTTATATCATCGCCAATTTTAGCACTATCCATTTCATTGTAAGAAATTATGTGGGTACCAATCTGAAACCTATTGGTTGGTTCATTATACTTATTATAATCGGATACGAACGTGGTCAATATTGATTTTGTCATTACTGGTGTGGTGGATGGAATGGTGTATTGGAATGGATTTGAACTTGGGTAGTGATCTTTTATCCGTACAGGTACTGAGAATATTCCACCATAGACATACATATCGCCGATAATGAGTTGATTTCCTGATCCGGTCCAGTCATCCCAATAATTTTTATCCCAATTGTTTATGTCAAAAAACCATAGATATCCAAGGATTATTCCGGATTGAGATGATCGGAAAAACGCTTGTTCTTTATTTTCAATGAAATTATTTCTAGTGATGTGATTATACTCGCCTTCTTCAATAGGGTATAGACCTGAAAAATATTCACAAATACCAATGTTCTTATTATATGATATTGTGTTATATTCTACTTCTGCATTTTTGGATTTATAAAGATATAGTCCAATATCATTATACGATAACTCATTGGATCTTAGAATGTTATTATATGCTATATCATTATGAAGTCCATTTTCTGAATTATATTGTACAATGTTTAATTCAACGATTACAGAATCACTTCCATCCAAAATGATACCATTTTTGTTATATTTTACAATATTATTTCTTATTTTATGCTGGTTGGAATTTATACTATAAATCCCATCTTTATTGTTGTTTTTGATTGTATTATCTGCTATGGTAAACGAATTGGAATCACTCAATTGTATCCCAAATCCATTTTGTTCAATAGTATTCTTTGAGATATTGTTAAAAGATGAATCTTGATTTACTTTAATTCCAGCATCTATATTGTTTTTAATCGTGTTTGATGCTAGCTTATTCCATATCGATTGTGAAGAAAGATAAATGCCAACTTTATTATTATCACTAATTTGATTCCCTTGGATTTGGTTGTTATTTGCTTTATCAAAATAAACACCATATTCATTATGAGTAATGGTGTTTTCATCAATTGCAATTTGTCCATATGATTCTTTTGCGTATACTCCTGCAATATTATTGGAAAGTATGTTATTATTTGAAATAATGATGTTTTCTGAGTTTTCATGAATATAAATGCCATACATTTTATTATCTGTCATATTACAATTTTGGATGCTACATTTATCAGAATCTATGATTTCGATACCAACTTTTATTGATGAAATATCAAGGCCTGAAAGACTAATGTTGTTACAATTAACTAGGATGACTTGTCCAGCATCCATTATAGTGCGATGTGAAACACCTTCCAAATAGACTAATGGTTTATCATCTACAAAATTTGATTCAATGCTATTTCCTTGAGTATTTAGTATATTAAGTGAACAATCATAAAAATGGTTGTTTTTGACATTTATATTATTTGCATAATCAATAGAAAATCCATAATTGTTACAATCCTGAAAGATATTCGAGTCGATATCGTTTTCTAAACTTAACGCACAAAGATATATAGCATTGTTTTTACAATCTTGAATTTCATTATTTCCAATCACGTTATTGCATGATTTCTCAACGATTAATATCCCATTCTCATAGAGTTCTGTAAATTTATTGTTCATAATTTGGTTTCCATCTGAATTTTGCCAGATAGATATCCCATTTGGTCCTTCAGAAATTTCATTATCATGTATGCTATTATTAGTTGATTTAAATAATAAAACAGCATCTTTTCCATTTTCATCAAAAATATTGTTTTTGATTTCAGATTTTCTTGAATAAAAAATTTGAATACCTTCATACGAATTGTCTTCAATTGTATTACTATCAAATAAATTATCATTGCAATAAAACGCATTAATTCCTCTGTACCTGTTATTATTAATTCTGTTATCCGATATTTTATTATTATTGGATTGACAAATCATCATGCCGTCATTATTTCCAACAAAGATATTGTTGCTAATTTCAGAATCCTCGGTGAATTCTAATAAACTTCCCCAATTGTTCCCATAAATCCTATTGCCGTTAATTGTAGAATCTAATGAATCAGATATATGAATCCCAACACCACACTCTGAAATAATATTATTCGTTAGCGAATTTGCATTTGAGTTTGTTTTAATTCCCGCGAATTCAGGTTTTGTATTTCTAATGGTAAAACCAGAAATTTCAACATTATCAGCTGAAATGAAAATTACATTATCTTCATCATTTCCATCGATGATGGTAGTATCCTTATTAATACCGACTATGGAGAGTGATTTATTTACAATTATATTTTCATAATAAATACCACTTTTTACTTCTATTCTGTCGCCTGAGTTTGCATAATTTATAGCTTCTTGAATTGTCGGGTAGTCATCAGGAACAACAATAAGGGAAAAAGATCCTTGGGGTTCTGTCATTTTGTTTATTGTTTGGTCAAGTTTTTCTTTACAATATAAATACTCATAATCTGTATCTTTGAAATTTTCTTTAGCCATCTGATTCATCAGAGGATAATTGTCTTTATTTGTTCCACCCTCAATAAAATATGGTGAATCGCCGATAGAATCACCGTTTGAATCTATTCCAGTGTAATCATCCCAATAATTACCTCGGCAGGTAAGATCATCATCCCATACATTAATTGATGTATCAAAAGCATTATTGGTATTACCGGTAAACGAATTTAAAAAAATCTGATTACCTTCAGCTCCAGTATTAATTTTTAATCCATACTCTGAGTTTTGAATATAGTTATTAACTATGATATTTTTTCGTGATGTTCCTTGGATTAGAACATTGTTTTTTCCATTTGAAAAAATTTGATTTTCTTGAATTCTATTTCCAAATGAGGAATAAAAATAAATTCCATTGTTGATGTTATTTTCTATTTCGTTCTCCTTAATTATATTGCAAAAACCTCTAAACATATTGATTCCATTGATACTGTTATCTATGATGATATTGTTTTGAATAGTGTTTCCACTGGATGCATTTAGGTTAATCCCATTTTTTCCATTGGTGATAGTAAATCCAGAAATATCAGTACATCCTGAATTTATTTCAACCACATCTTCAGTACCGTCCCCTTTAATGATAGTTGTATCTTTATTTTCACCACGTATAATAATTGATTTCTTTATGACGATATTTTCATTATATGTTCCTGAACGGACGTAAATTCTGTTTCCGGACTTTGCATGATTAATCGCTTCTTGGATACTTGAAAAATCAGTTGGAACAATAATATTCCAATATTTTGTGATGTCTCCGTTGTTATGGTCAAATTTATTATCCTTTATTTGATTGAAATGATTTGATGGATCATTTGAATGTATTTTTAATTCTTTTGTTGTAGAGATGGTTTGGTATTTCTCATTGAGTTGAATTGAATTCAAAGATTGCGGTTCTAAACTATTAATATTGTTGTTTGGTTCAATGGATGCAGTTGATATTGATGAGCATAAAAATAATGCTATACTTACAACTACTATTAATTTTTTAAAGCCTCCTTTAGACATAATCAGATTATCCTCCCAAATAGGTTTATTATCTCCTTTTAAAATCCGTAATTACTTTTATATTTATAAGATTTTTGAATGAATTAATAATAAATTAACATTATGGATGATTTTTTAATTATTTTTGTTAATTTTAAATAAAAGTATGTTCTTAAATCCTTGGTAAAATTATTCACATGGAATCCAATGGTTAAATTTTGTAGGGTAACCTATTTAATTTCATTCGATTTTTTTTGATTATGATTTAATCCTAAAACGATTTCGAATGTTTTTATCACAGAAACTAATATAACTCTCAAAATAAACTTGATTTTAGCATTTTTCATCTTCCTAAAATGCGTATCTATATTAATTTTTCAAAATAAATATATATTATCATTTTACTTACTTTATTCATTTAATAAATAATTGATTTGGAATTAACTCTACTTAAATAAGTTAATTTTTTACAAATTTTCTAACATAAAATTTTTATAATATAATCCTATTAATTTGCTGCGAAACCTTAACATAAGGGGGAGAATAAATGGAAAAAAGGGAGTTAATAGTTTGTCTCTTAGGCATTTTGATGGTATCTTCTATTGTTACACCGTCTGTCCTAAGTGTAAGAGAAGTTGAGCAGAATTTGAACGAGAATGCGGAAACTTTGTATCATGTTCCGACTAACCGATCTGCGTTTGTTGGCGAGGTTTGGACCATCAATCAAGAAAAAAGTTTCGGTGCTGCGGATCTTGATATTGAAGATGATGTGTATGTTAATTGGGAAAGTCACACTAATTCTTTTGGTAAACAGGAAGCTAGTGGTTATTTGAAGATGTTTTTTGCGAATTTTTTCACGAATAGATCTGGACAGGTATTTGATAATTATCGGCTCTCAACGTATAAAATGATAATTTATGATGGACCAAGCACTAATGATAATATCCTTATGGAACAAGAAAGGGAGGTTTTGGAGAATGCTGGAGATTGGATTGAAGAATTAAAATTTCCGGTTACCTTTGAGTCAAATGGACAAAATGTCAGAGATATTGCTATGGAATGTGTTGTTGAATCAAAATTTATACCTAAGTTTTTGAATACTCCATATGCTGGTGAGCATAGTATTAGGAATGCATTATGTAATCTGCATGTCAATTTTGGTTCAATGGAGGAATTTGGTGATAAACAAGTATCAAATCAAGTAGTGAAGAAGAATTGTTTGAATAGATCTGAAGTCACGTTAAATCTTGGTGAAATCAAATTATTGCCATCAAACAGATCCGATTCAGTTACAATTGATACAGAAGGTTTAGTTGATTATGAGTTAATGTTGAATCGTTCAGATGCTCCCCATGAATTTTTTGTTAATGTTGGTTATTCCGTTGCATTGAACAGATCACCTTCACCGAATTTGTTATCTACTTTCTTAGGATCGAAAGCTGAATTTATTTTAGAAGGAAGCGCGTATAATAGAACTACGAATAGAACAAGTTCCCTAGTTACCGATTCTCAAGTAGTGGTGTTAAATAAGGAGAATTTGAATCGTTCAGCTAGCTTTAACCGCTCTTTTGTTCTGAACCAGTTGCCATCTGAACTCGTGTTTACGGTGTCTTGTGATATATCCTATGATAAAATTAATTTTTGGAAGATATCATTACCTGGTGAAAGCTATTTTGATTCAGAACTTGTGAGAGTTAAACTCGAGTACGTCTAAATTCATTTTCTTTTTTCTTTTTATTTTTTTTTATTGTAATATATAGTATAGATTCTCTGAAAGATAATTGACTGCACCCGAGGATAAACCAAGCGCAATCGTGATGTTATGTTGTGGCAACAACATTAACGTGTGTGTCAAAACAAGGGTCTATTAAACATTTTTTCCGGAATCAGATATCTCATTCATCTTCAGTTTTTTCTCATAGCAATCAGCACAAAATCGTTTATGATTTCAATGAGGAAGCAATGGTGTCTTCAATCGTATCATTGATTGTTTTTCAGTCGTTTTTCTCTGAGTTCTTTTTGGTATTTACTTTGACATTTTCTGCATTAACTGATCCGTTCATGCTTGTCTTCAGCTGTGTCATATCACCATTGAAAATGAAATTACTGAAGAGTAAGAAGTGTTCTTGTTGATTCTCTTTGATTAATTTCCTAATATAATCCTGTTATTGACCGAAAGTTTTATAGGGAAAGTGGTCCAGTGGAAGAATCATGAGTAATCAAAAAAAAGTAATGACGGTTATTTCAATCATTTTTGTAGTTTCACTTTTATTTCTTGCTGGTTGTTTGGAACAATCCCAAGATGAAACAAATGCAGCTGATGATTTGAAGCAGGGTACAAATGATACCATAACGGTTGCTGCGATTGTTAATGGTGTGAACATAACTGATGAAGAGGTAAACATGACACAACAATCTTCTATTCAACAGGGTCAACAAATATCTAAGGATCAAGCACTTGAATATTTAATTGATCAAGAAATACTTCTTCAAAAAGCAAAAGAAGAAGGATATTCTTTAACTGATGCAGAAGCAGAAAGCTATATGGAAACGATACTTGCTCAACAAAATTCAACTCTAAAGGATTATAAATTACAACTTCAGCAACAGGGGATTTCGTATGAAGATCAGTTACAATATGTTAAAGAAGAATCAGCTAAACAAAATTATAAAGATGATGCATTAGAAGGCCGAAATTTTTCGGTAACGAATCAAGAAGCAAGAGATTATTATGATACTTATAAGCAAGAAAATCCCGATATTCCTCCTTTTGAAGATGTAAAAGAGGATATTATTTCATCGTTGGAACAACAAAAACGACAGGAAGCAATAAATTCATTAATTGAAAACCTTAAAGAAGATGCAGATATCCAGTATATTGAATAAGACAATTGATCTGATGTCTGTATCCCTGAATCAAATTTTAATCTAACCTATTTTTGAGGAGGATGATTAGCTAAGTCCTCATCATATTTCTTTTGTCAAGGCATTCATTGCAATGTAAATTTGACCTATTGTACTCAATAGGGTTCTTGCCATATTGTCTACACAATCCTTTTTCGACTCACTCTTCCTTATATATTATTAATCTTTAGTCTTTTCTAGTAACATTTTTGACAAAATCGCTTCCTATTCCAATTAGAAGGAATATTTGCCCACAATCGTAACATTGATTGTTTTCAAGTCGCTCTTTTCTATACACGTTATTATCCCTTTATGTTCTCTTTTGCATCTTCTACAGTAACTTGAAAAGGGCCTTTTTTTGATTTGTCTTTACAAAAAGATGAACCGAGTAATATTTTGTGACATCAAAAGCATTCTTTCATCATTTTTTTCCACAAAAAATATTATGAATTTATTATTCTATTTTAGTAATGAATAGCTAATGGTTTGGTTTTGGTGTTATGACTCGTGAAACAAAAAAGATAAATGGTGTTGAACAGAAGAGATGTAATCAGTGTGATGAGTTCAAACCAATCTCTGATTTTTAAGAGGTGAACCAAGGGAAATATGGGGTGATGGGTACATATAAACAGTATATGGAAGATAAACAGAGGAGACGATATCATACGGATGATTCATATCGTGAAATGTTACGGCAACGAGCAAAAGCGTATTATCCGGAGAATAAGGAACAGATTAAAGCGAATGTGAAACGGTGGGTGAAAAACAATCCTGATTGGATGATGAAATATATTCGACGATGGCAACTTAAGAATCATGAGTACTTCTTAGATTATTTACGTAAGTATCGAAGGAAACAGAAGAAATGAGGGTTATTTGTGTGATATGAGATTTTTTCTTTTTTTTATAAATTGTATAAAATAATGATGAGAAAAGTTGTGAGGTTTTATTCTACTTCAAAATTTTTTTTTACATTCGTTGAATGATATGTATTGATCTTTTCTGTTTTTTTCGAAATGAAGCACATTGCATACAATTGAGATAATATTCTTCGTTTATTGCGCCACAATGTGGACATTTCCATTGATTCTGTTTTTGAATGAAATCGCCTCCCTTACTAATTCTTTAGAAGTGAGTATACTACTCGTTCATTTATAAATATTTAAACTTTATTATATATTCAATTCCGGGTTAAACACAATTCACTTTAAAAAACTTTTGTTCATGGTTTAAATAATATTATTTATAACTCATTTTTTATATTAATCCAAAGGTGAACAGTTCTATAAGCATTGGTTGTTTCACTATCAAATTTTTCTTCTGCTAAATCCTTGTAATCAACATCTTGTTGATAGGTTTCTGTTTGATTTGTGTATAACAGAAAGAGGAGTTTGTATTCGCCGGTTCGGTTAAAGGAAAGCGTATAATTTGTTTCCCATTGCGGTTGCCATGTTTCTTCAATATCAATTGGTGTATGATTCAGTGTTGTAGAGAGTGAATCAACATACCATGCATGATGAACCGTGGTTTCATTTTCTTGTGTTGTTTCATTATATCCATACGTTTGATTAACAAGCCAAATTTCAACCGTGTAGTTAATCGTTTTATATTCGTGGTTGACGACTCCAATAATGATATTAGCCGTTTCATTCGTGGTTAAGTTTCGAGGGTAGTTATCTGCGATTCCCTCTGGTCCAAGAAGATAGAATTCAGTGAATTTCTCTCCAGTTTTAGGAGTGATGATAACGTATATGAGTAGACTTGCTGCTATAATGATTGATGCTGCTAAAATCAGTGTTAATGCTTTATCAAGCTTGCTTTCATGTTTTGGAAAACTAATATCGATACTAAGAGTGAATCGTTTAGAACTTGGAAGTTGATACCAGCGGTATATAGCAATTCCAGCTAATCCAAAGATGAACAATTCAAGTGAGAGAATGATTGGTGTTAAACGTATGCCCCATGGTATGTAATTCAGTCCAAGTCCAATTAAAGGAACCACTGCTAAGGAAAGTCCAAGGCTAAGGGCGATTCGTTCGATGATATCGATTCCTTCATCGGTTTTTTTACTTGGAAAAAGAGCATAAACAAGAATATAACCGGGGATGAATAAAACAATGGGTAGACCGAAAATCACTCGGATTGGACCGGTGACATCTAAAAAGATGAGTAAAAGTGTGATGAGACTCCAGATCAGGCAGCTGAGTATGGTAACAGGGTATTTGTGATAGGTTAAATGCATGGTGAATTCTTTGTCTTAGATGTTAAGAATAGTTATTATTCTTTCGGCAATAATAGCGACAAAAATGACAAAGAAGATGACAATGACGTAATTAAGTCTTTTTTTTACATGTGTTGGAGTGAATTCATCAATTAATTCTTTAATGATTAACAAACTCAAATATAAGAGGACGAGAAAGATTTCAAGGTCTTTTGGACTAGTGATTAGAAACAAAAGAAGTGTTGCTATGATGATGATAAACGTGATTTTTTCTGAGACCACAAGTTTATTTCGTTCTAAAAATATTTTATTAGCATTGATGAAATTTTGAGTTGATGAATTAGTTTTTTTTGGTTTTTTCTTTTCAAGGATGATAAACTTTTTTTCTGAGATAAGGGTGAATAGGAGTCCGCCGATAAAAAAAAGCGTGATACTTATTTTTAGTGTCGTATCAGTTGGATTGATCATGAGGATAAATCCGAGAGCAATGAGGAGTAATCCAAGGATTTTTGATCGAAGATACGGTTGATGAAACCATGAGGGTGCGGGTAATTGTTCTTCTGTTGGTTTTTTTTGGTCTTTTTCTTTGTTGATGATAATACCGTTATGTCCACAGTTTGGACAGGTGATAGGGTAGTTATCATCGAAATCATATCTGAGCGTAATGATTTGTTCACAGTATGGGCATTCAAAGGTTGTTGGATGTGTCTTTTTTTGTTTTTTTGTATGGTTCTTTTTTGGATTTGTCGTTACTCTTATTTTAACCATTGATTCCCTCACACCATATTCTTTAGTAAAATATCCTGCGTCCATTTTTATTATATATTTTATCTTGTGTTATCTTGTATTATTTCATCTATTTAAAAATATCTGTTCAGTTTTCTTTTTTGGATTTTAAACCTTCATTAGACTGTTGTTATGAGGACATTTGGTGTATTATTAATTATTTTTATATTTGTTTAATAAAAAATGTTTAAATACTATAGTGTGTTTAGCTTACCATTGAAACCTGATAAGGGGTAAACAATAAAAGTTAAATAATATATTCGGAAACAAATATCATTGAACAAGAATGGAAATAATATTTGAAGATACCCAATTTTTTGGGGGGGAAAGAAATGAAGGAAAATAATGACGACCAGAAGGTACTTGCTCTTATTCCTTGTTTTAACGAGGAAGCAACAATTGCTTCATTAGTGTTAAAAACGAAGAGATATGTAGATACTGTTCTTGTCGTTGATGATGGCAGCAGTGATGAAACTGTTGACATTGCAAATGAAGTTGGTGCTACTGTTGTAGCACATAAAAAGAATAGAGGAAAGGCAGCAGCCATTAAAACTGGATTTTTATATGCATTGGATCATGGATATGAATTTGTGATCACTCTTGATGGTGATGGACAACATGATCCACAAGAAATTCCACTATTATTAAATAAAATGAAAAAAGACCATGTTGACATCGCGATTGGCATCCGGTATGGTAACAAAACAGAGATGCCATGGTGGAGAAAGATCGGGAAACGAATCCTTGATTATACGACAAGTTTTGGAAATGGCGGTTTTGTTACGGATAGTCAATCTGGATTTCGTGGATTCAATACACGAGCCCTTGAAAAGATCACGCCACGATTAAGTGGTGATGAATTCAGTGTGGAAAGTGAACAATTAATCCGAGCTCATGATTATGGGTTAAGTGTGGGGAATGCGCGTATTTCCTGTCGATATAATGGATTGGGGAGTACGTCTACGAAAGGATCAGCGTCTCATGGGTTTTCAGTGCTTAGTTATGTGATTTGGCTTGTTGCTGAAAAACGACCATTGTTATTTATTGGCGTTCCAGGTTTTTTCTCTGTGATCATGGGTCTCATTATTGGTATTTACACTTTGCAATATTATAATCAAACTCATGTGTTTGTTATACCATATGCTATCATTGTTAGTATTCTTGTGATGATTGGTGCACTTGCTATGTTTATGGGTCTAATGTTAAACGTGCTTCCTAGTATAATTAAAAGAAGTAGAAGTGAATTATAAATACTGTTCACTTCAAAATATTTTTTTTGTTTATTTTCTATAGTGTAGGTGTTGGTTTATGATGTGTTGAATAAATGGGTTTTTCTTGTGGGAATGAAACTGTTTCATGAACTGGTTGTTTTTCTTTTAGAATTGATCCCGCGATCAGCCAGAAACTGAGGAGAAGAAATGAGTATGCTGCACTTTGAAACAAGTTCATGTTCAGGGAGAGGTGAGTGATTTCTAAAAAAGGTGTTGTGAAAACGGTGAGAAGTGAGAGAGATCCAAGGATTATTTTTGCTTTGCCTCCATATTTCTTTTTTCCAGTCTTTTCTTCCATACTTTTTTTCCATCCTTTATTTTTTTGTGATGAACCAAAACGTGTTGGTTTCATCATACTGCTTTGTTTTTTTTTGTAACAAATGGTATTTAAACAGATGGTGGCAAATCTTTGGTATTGACGTTTTGTCAACTGGTGAAGAAAGAGGATACAGAATTTAAATTGTTGAATGAAATAGGATTATTATAATGATTTTCTTTTATTAATATTTTTTACACAAAGAAAAAAATAATAGAAAAAACGATTTTGTTTTATCCAAGTGAAACGTTAATGTTTCCAAGCCAGGAATAGATGAAGTTGAGTAGCATTTGAATGATTTTATCAAGTAATGGATACCGGTCTAGGAGGACATCAAAGAAGCTTCCTTCTGATTCCTCTTGATCGGTTTCTTCAGATGAACTACTGCTTTTTTTCACGGTTTCATTGTTCTCTTCTTCAGGTTCACAGGCATAACAAATACTTCCAAGGAGAAGTATTGTACTGATACAGACTACACTAATGGTTCCACTTTTTTTTTCAAACATCTCCACCACACCACATTCTTTTATTTTTTATTTTTTATAAATGTATTTTGGTAAAGTATCAAAATGATAAACCGGCCTTTGTATCAATGATCACTGTTTGCTTGGTTAGATCCATATTTCTGTTTCTTGGATGAATGAGTCTAATATGATATGAAGGAGTATACAGAGGATGCCAAAAATCCAGATTGGTTTGTTTTTTACTGGAAAAATGAAGTTAAGCGTAATGAAGAAAACAACGGCGAGTGGACTAATGATATAATGAAGGGTTGCATGTGGTTGCACGAGGAGTTCATAGCTTCCAATGTGAAATGCGTAATATAACGCGAGAGGGAAATCCGGGATGATACTTGTTGCAATACATATAAGATAAAATAAAACATGTTTTTTCTTTGTTAATTCTAGACTGGTATGGTTTTGTATAACGTAGCTTCCGATGAGAAACATAGCGTTTCCAGCGATGAAATGGGGAATGAAACCTGGCATAACAATTGCTTCCTCTTTGTTTTTTTATTTTGTTGTATTCATTGTGAATAAAAGATGAGTAAAAAATCTACTGGTAAAAAAAATCGTTGAAAACTTGGTTAGGTTGATAGGATTTCCATGATTTTTTGAGTGATGAGCACAATGTAGGTGAATAGGAAAATGATGATGTATGCGTTTAATCGTTTTTTGTACAGGTTACTAGTGTATAAATCAGTAAGTTCCCTAGTAATGAGGACGCCAATGAAGATGAGGATGAAATAGATTTCAAGATCTGCGGTGATAACGTATAAGAGAAGGGTCCAAAGTATGAGTACGATGCTAATTCGGTTTGATAAGGGAATGTCTTTGATTCGTCGGTATACGCTCTTGATTTTTTTAACGATTGCTTTCGTGTGTAAGGGTCGTTTATAGTATGGTTTTGCTGTGGAAGGAAGTTTTTCAGTTTCTTTTTCTGAGTATTCACTAGTCATGAGAAATGTGAGGATGCTAGCGATGAAGATGAGAGTGAAGCTGATTTTGAGGTTTTCCATGGTTGGTTGAAAAAGGAAAACAAGTCCAATGATGAAGAGGATGAGTTCGACGAAATGATCTGAAAGGATTGTTTTCAGTTGTTTTCGATGGTTTTTTTGTAGTGACTGTATATTTATGGGATAATCGCAGAGTGGGCAGGGTAGAGTAAATGAGGAGTCTTGTGGATTGTCTATGGTGATTACATTTTGGCATTGTGGGCAGGTTATCAGTTCTGTTCCACTTGATTTTTTTATTAGTGAGGTGCGAATGCGTTTAAATCGGTTTTTAAGGGACATGGTCATCATTGTTTTTTTTGTGTCTATTATTGTATGTTTATGTATTCGATATAATATATTAACCTTTTATATAAATTATACCAAATATTTATTAGGTTGGCTTATATTTTCGATATATATAAGACCGATTGTTTCATTCAAACCATTATAACAACACGGTTAAAAAAGGATAAGGATTATCCTTTATATATGTTTAAGTATTTCATATAATAAGGTAACCTCAAACATGGAGGGAAAAAGAAAAACATGACTACATGCACACATACTCTTTGTGGGAAACAAGACCGTATCTGGCTTCCGACAACACCAGATCGTTATAGTTCAATCGAACAACATCAATGGTGCACTGAATGTGGTATGGTGCAGAATAAATCTGACGATCGCCCGAAAAAAATCGGGTACTGGATGAATAAACTTTCAACGATTAGTTACGAACTCAGTTTACCTCAGGTTCAAAAACGATTAATTGCAAAAGAAATTGAACAAAACGAGTATTTCCATGATAATTTTAGCTCTTATGGATCTAGTCAACAAGAATTATTCATTCAAATCGTGAATAAATATTGTGATACCTCTCCTCTTGATTTTGACGAAATATTTCCTGTTTCATTAAAATAAAGAATCAAAAAAAAGTTAGCGTTGTTCATATGGTTGAATTGATCCCACTTATTGGTGTGGGAGATGAGAGGAGGCATATGAATCCTTAGCGGAAGCTTTCTTCAAAAAGTTAAATACTTTTTCTTTGTGGAGTCTGATGAATAGTATGAAAATTGGAATTGTTCTTGGTACTCGTCCTGAAATCATTAAAATGGCACCAGTGATACGATTATTAGAACAAAAAAAGGAATCATTTTTTATTATTCATTCAAATCAGCATTATTCACCGAATATGGATGCGATTTTTTTCAAAGAACTCAATCTTGTTCAACCTGATTATAATCTTGGGATTGGATCAGCTGATCATGGGAATCAAACAGGGAGAATGCTTGTTAAAATCGAAGAAATCTTGTTACAGGAAAATCCCGATGTGGTGCTTTCTCAGGGTGATACGAATACGGTGCTTGCTGGGATTCTAGCTGCTTCTAAACAAAATATTCCTACGGGTCATGTGGAAGCAGGACTTCGGAGTTATGATCGGCGGATGCCGGAAGAAAAAAACCGTGTTATTTGTGATGTGCTTTCTGATTACTTGTTTGCTCCTACAAGAGTGCAACAGAAAATTCTTTCTCAAGAAGGAATTTCTGACGAGCGCATTTTTGTCGTTGGTAATACTATTGTTGACGCTGTTCTTCATCACAAAGGTATTGCGAGTGAATCATCAACGATTTTACAAAAATTACATTTGAATCCTGATGATTATGTTCTTGTTACTGCTCATCGAGCATTAAATGTTGATACCAAAAAAGAGTTAGAAAAACTGGTTAGTCTTATTGAATTACTTCCAGAGTTAACTGGTCGACGTGTCCTGTATCCGATTCATCCACGTACAAAAGCAAAATTAGACAACTATAATCTTTCTATTTCAAATGTTACACTTATTGAACCACTGGGGTATCTAGATTTTTTACAACTTGAACAACATGCGCATTTGATTGTAACTGATTCTGGTGGTATCCAAGAGGAAGCTTGTATTTTAAAGGTTCCTTGTATTACGATTCGGGAGAACACGGAACGACCTGAGACAATCACGGTTGGTGCTAGTCGTCTTGTTGGACTAAACCAGGATGCATTACGAAAAGCTATTACGTTTCATACTAGTAATGCTCATGATTGGAAGAATCCATTTGGTGATGGAGATACTGCTGAAAAAATCTTGGAGGTATTACAATCAAATCTGTAACTGTTGTTGGACTTGGTTATATGGGACTTCCTACGGCTCTTCTTCTAGCTAAAACCGGGTTGAATGTGTATGGGTATGATATTGATAAAGAAAAAATTGGGAATTTACAACGGGGCATTCTTCCATTTGAAGAAAAAGATTTAGCTGATCTTTTCAAACAAGCACAACATCATTTTGTACCAGTTGATACACTTGAATCATCTGATGCATTTATTCTTACGCTTCCCACGCCGATTACTTCTGAAAAAACGTGTGATACTTCTTTTGTGTTTTCTGCTTTAGATGCAGTTAAAAAAGTATTGAAAGATGGTGATCTAGTCGTTCTTGAATCAACGGTTGCTCCAGGTACTACAATGGAAAAAGTAAAACCCGTGCTTGATGAAACCGGCAAACAGTATTTTCTTTCGTATGTGTCTGAAAAAGCAATTCCAGGCAATACCATTGAGGAGATGCAATCGAATCATCGGATCATTGGAGGAATGAATGAGGAATCTGCCGAGCGAACGAAAGAATTGTATGCTCGATTTGTGACTGCTTCGATTCATCTTACGGATTGTACAACTGCTGAAACCGTAAAATTATTAGAAAACACGTATCGGGATGTGAATATTGCTCTTGCCAATGAACTCTCCATTCGATTGAAACAGTTTGGGGTGAATGCGTGGGAAGCAATCAGGTTAGCTAATTTTCATCCTCGGGTTCAATTGCATAGTCCTGGTCCAGGTGTTGGAGGGCATTGTATTGCTATTGACCCTTGGTTTCTGGTAAATAAGGATACTCCATTAATTAGGGAAGCTCGTCGGATTAATGATACTATGCCACGCATGGTGAGTGGTATGGTTGAGGAGTTGGTTGATCAGAATAAAGAATCAATTATTGTGCTTCTTGGAGTAGCGTATAAAGGAAACGTGGATGATGACCGGGAAAGCCCGACGTATGCTATTCAACACGTCTTGGAATCAAAAGGGTACACGGTTCGTTTATATGATCCATTGATGAAACATAAATCAGATATTTCAACTGATTTAAAACAAGCTACAGAAAATGCTGATTGTCTTGTATTGGTTACTGATCATACTGTATTTAAGGATATCAATCCAGAAAATATAACAAATATGCGGTCAAAAAAAATGGTTGATACGAGAAATATTCTTGATCATCAAAAATGGGAAGATAATGGATTCACCATTAAAATACTTGGTCTTTCCTAAACAAACAGTTGATTCATGAATAGTTATTGATGAGTCTTTACTAAATGTATTGGTAACCTATAGTTTAAAAAAAGTCTTATGTTTAATTAAGAAAGATTCATAATTCGTTAATATTATTGAGCTTGGTCAAATGAACTCATTTTCAAAAGAATCAGATCGTGTTGAATTCAAACATTCCTTAGCTGAATCTAAAGGAATTGTCAAAACTATTGCTGCATTTTCCAATACACATGGTGGAAGCATCTATGTTGGTATACAGGATGATGGAAAAGTATCTGGTGTGAATATTGGTAAGAACTCGCTTGAAAAACTTGCGAATTCTATTAAGCAGAACACTGACCCTGCAATTTATCCCCTCATCAACGTGATGGAAGAAGAAGGAAAGAAGATAATCGAGATTACTGTTGAAGAAAATGATAATAAACCTGTTTTTGCATTTGGACGTGCATATAAACGTGTGGGTAAAACTAATCAGCGTCTAGGACAAAATGAAATCAGAAGATTATCCTTGAAATCAGTGGATATATCCTGGGATCATAAAATCTGTAAAGATGCAACGCTAAACGATTTAGATTGGCATTACATTTCAGAATCGTTCATTCCTCGTTATGAACAAATTTCTCAACAGGAAATTTCAGGAAGACCAAAGGATCTTTTACAAGCATTACATCTCATAAAAAATGAAAAACCAACCAACGCAGGTATACTCTTGTTGGGAAAACATCCATTAAACTTTTTTTCTCACTCTTATATTGCATTGGCACGATATAAGGGGACAAGTGTTGGTGGTGAAAAACTTGATTATAAAGAGTTTACAAATAATTTGTTTCAGCAGATTGATAAATGTAATGAATATATTATCGAACATACCGCATTGATGTCAAGATTACAACCGGGAGAGGTTCGCCGGCAAGATATTCCTGAATATGGACGTTTTTCTGTAAGAGAACTAATAACCAATGCTGTATGCCATCGGGATTATGAAGATCAACATGGAAAAATAATCATTAAAATGTTTGATGATCGAATCGAATTTTACAATATTGGCGGGCTCCCCAATGGTATTTCACCTGAAAATATTACCTCTCAACAATTTTCAAGAAATCCGGTGATTGCAACCGTACTTGCAAAAGTAAAATACATTGAGGAATTAGGAGAAGGCTGGGATAAAATTATTGATGAACACAAATATCATGTGCTCCACCCAGAGATGCCGGTGATAGAAGCAACAGATAAAAGTATGCTAGTAACCTTGTTTTCTACACGGAAAAAATTTGAACAGGATGAATTAATTCATTTGAACCATCGGCAGAAAAAAGCATTAACTTTTGTTAATCAGCATGGTTTGATAACAAATCGAGATTATAGAAAATTATTTCCAGATATTTCGAGTAGAACTGCATTGAATGATTTAAGAGAGTTAGTCGATGAAGGGATATTACAAAAAAAAGGATCGACAAAAGGTGCATATTATATAATTCCGAAATAATTCCGAAATAATTCCGAAATAATATGGATGAGTAAAAAACATAGTCTCCATTTATCAACAAAACAAATGAAAAAAGATTTAGAAAATCGTGTTTAGGAGTATCTCTTTTCGATAAATCAAGATAAGTGCGTGGTTTAAATTTTAGATTATAAGGTGTTATAGAACTTATTAATACAGAAGAACATATTTGGTTTAAACGTATGTTAGAAATAACAGTACATAAGATAAATGGTTTTTGCCCTATCTATAAAGAGGGTGATAGAATCGTTGTTGATGGAGCAGAAATCTGTTTAGATAAAACAGATGCCTTATGTACTCATGCATTATCTTCATTACTTCATTACACAACGCTTCTTGACCATGATTTTAATCCATTGAAGTTTGGATTAACAAAAAAAGATGATCCACATTCTGCGTATATTCAATGTTTAGATCCCGGGAAACCATTTACTGATGGTGGAACTGTTTTATTTCGCATTGAAAAAAAAGAATTTTAAAGATGAAAGAATGCTTTGTACTATTTGAGTGTGACACTAGATCTTTTATTGAATGATTGTTACATTAGGTAATTTGAGAGTATGAGAGGACATTGTTTTTGAAAAAAGAGAAATATCTGACCATTACCGTTGATGTTGAGGAATGGTTTCATTCCAGTTGGTTTGATGTGGATCACATCATTGAGAGGTTTTACGATGGACAGTTTCCTTCTTCTGATGTTGAAGTAAGTATTCAACGTATTATTACTTTATTTGATGCATTAGATATTAGAGCAACGTTTTTTGTTCTTGGGTGTACCGCTGAACGCTATCCAGGTATTATTGATATGATTAAGGATGCAGGCCATGAAATCTCATCTCATGGGTATTACCATCAGTGGAATGGGACAGATACAAGCGTTTTTCGAGATCATCTTCATAAATTTAAAAAACAAGTGTTTGCTCATCCGAAAGGCTTTCGTTTCCCGAATTATTATTTCCGATTTGACATTTTGGATATCTTGTGTGATGAAGGTTTTTTGTATGATTCATCAATGGTTCCTAGTTATAATATTCCTGGTTGGTATGGTGATCCTCATGCACCGGTGAAACCACATGTTCATCCGTTAAATGGTGATAATGGCATTTTGGAATTTCCAATATCGGTTTCCCCGTATCTTCGTCTACCTGGAGCAGGAGGCTGGTTCCTTCGAAATGCTAGTTTTCTATGGACGTATTATGTGATCACATCACAACTGCAGCATATTGATTATGCAAACATTTATTTTCATAATTGGGAGATCAGTCCGAATAATCCACATCATAAAGGTATTCCGTTTCATGTATTTCGGAATACTGGGGAAACGATGATGAAACGAATTGGTTATCTTATTGAACTATGGAAGAAAATGGGTTCAATTCATATTGTTCCTTTTGAGGAGTTGTTAGATCATGAAATCAACGACTCTTGCTGATCTGTTCTACTGGTTAGGGATTAATCCGTTTTATGTTGTTTCACTGTTAGTGTTTCTTGTTCCACTTCTTAGTTTTCTGTTCTTTACAGTTGTTACCGGATTTGACTTGCTGTCTTCAGTACTCTTCACACTCTTTGTGTTTGGAGGAAGTAGTCTTATTTTTTATCTTTATTTTCATCGGAATCCACATCGAGAAATCACTGTTGATTCAAATGTGGTTCTTTCTCCAGCTGATGGTATCGTAGTGTATGTGAAACAAATTAAACATGATGAAATCATTGAATCAGTGAAAAAAAAGAATCATATGAAACTCTCTGAATTACTTGATGTTACAAGTGATCAAGTGAAGAACGGGACGGGGTATATTATTGGTATTGAACTTCGACTCTTTGATGTTCATGTGACTCGATCACCGATTTCTGGAGTAAAAGTTTTGGATCATCATGTTTCTGGTCGTATTGTTCCCATGACTCATCCTTTGTTTGAAGTGATTAATGACCGGGAAACCGTGGTGTTAAAAGAAGAACAAAATAGTGCTTTAGCGTTACAAGTAGCAATCGTTCAAATAGCGACGTTTATCACCCGAACCGTGAACAGTTTTGTTCGAGATAAAAAACAAGTGAAGCAAGGTGCTCGTCTTGGAATGATTCGACTTGGGTCTCAAGTTGATGTCGTTATTTATAGTGAACACGTGAATATTTTGGTTAAAGAACATGATCGTGTGTATGCGGGATTAACAAAGATTGCGGAGAAAGTTAACGTATGAAGGTTGGTGTTGAGGAAGAATTCATTGTTGTTGATCCAGACACCTTTTGGATTACCCCAGGTGTTTTTCATCTTGCATCAAAACTTCTTTTTCAAGATAGTCAATACGTGCGGAAGTGTAGTGTGGAACTTCCGCTTCATTCTGGATCGGTTTCAACGATTCTTCATCGGTTCAAGGAAGCGTTTTGTGTGTTTGAACTGAAGACTGATCCCTCTTCTGATATTGATTTGTTACGGGATGAATTAGTGTTTCATCGGAAGAATCTTATTGATGTTTCCAAAGATGAACATTTATGGATTCTTCCTTGTGGTCTTCATCCTGGGCATCATCGTTCTGATTTCATTGATAATTGTGCTTCTTTTCATGTTCACCTTGATTATGCAAAAGACCGGTTTGAACGATTGTATGCATCTGTACCCTTTCTTATTTCAATATCAAGTAATTCACCGTTTTTAGATGAAACCGTGCACGCCAAAACAAATCGTATGCTTCTTTCTCCTCACGTTCAAGGAGTACGTAAAACTGATGTGTTGAAACGAAATGCTGATCTTATTTATAATCCAACACTTAAAACAGTGGAAGTAAAAGTCTTTGATAGTCAGATTACCACAAATGAAAGTATTGGACTGGTGAGTATTGTAAAGGAAATTGCTGAAAACAAATTGTTTGATCGTGATGTTTCCATGGAAGAGTACCGGGTGAAACGCACGCAAGCGATTCAATCTGATCTTACGCAACTTACTGGTTTCATTAATACGAATCATTTTGAAACGTTAAAAGAAAGTAGTAGGTATGCAAAAGAAAAATTAGTGATGACGACTGGTGCAACTTGGCAAACAGAGATTTTTCA
>CAZOPW010000007.1:42147-43722 GCA_964581795.1 uncultured Thermoplasmatales archaeon
GTAATTGGTATGAAAAAAAGACTTTGGGTTGATTTACTGAATCCATCGCATCCATTATTCTTCAAACCCCTCGTTGATGAGTTAGAATCAGATTATGATATTCAAATAACGGTGAGGCATCGAGCTGAAACCATTGCGCTTACTGCTCAACTTGGTCTCAAAGCAGAAATCAAGGGAGCGTATTATGATGAAAAGAAAATGAAAACGATTGCGACGGTGAATCGGGTGATTACGTTATTTAGTCAAGTGAAACCATTTGATTGGTCACTTTCTTTAGAAGACAGTGATTGTGTGGCTACTTCACGGATGCGAATGAAAAAATCAATTCTTCTTTTTGATAATGATTTAAAATATAAAAAAAATAAGAGTATTATTCAGTTCTTTGAAAATAATATTAAACTATTAGCAAATCATATCATTCTTCCACAAGCAGCTGAACACGTTTTTAAAACATATACGAGTCGAAAAAATGTTCATACGTTTCATGGATATAAAGAAGATATTTACATTGCTGATTACAAACCAGATCCAACCATAAAAAAAAGTATTCCATTTGATCACTATGTCGTCATTCGTCCTGAAGCACTTGAATCCTTTTATGTTCAAGGATCAGATTCAATTGTTCCCGCACTCCTTTTCTTTTTTGAGGTGAATCAAATTCCAGTGGTTTATCTACCACGGGAAGAAGAAGATAAACAGTTAGCAGATGGATTTAACGTGTTCATTCCAGAAACACCACTCAATGGTTTAGATCTTTGTTATTATGCTGATGCTGTGCTAACTGGATCAGGAACGATGGCACGGGAAGCCGCATGTATGGGGAAACCAGCGGTTTCCTTTTTTCCAAATAAAGAATTACTCAGTGTCGATGAAGAATTAATCAAAGAAGGAAAAATGATTCATTCCCGAAGTGCTCAAGAAATCGGAGAATACGTGTTTTCTCAAAAAGAACAAAAAATAAAAACAGATTTCACTCGATCAAAAAAAGTAAAACAAGAAGTCGTTAAGATTATCAGAGATATTTTAGATTAATATTGAAATAAGGTTGAATTATGGTTTTTGCTACAAAAATTCGGAATATGGGTCATGTTCTTTTTACTTCATTCAGATTATTTATTTTAAGAAAAGTGTATCATATGAATATATCTAAATCCGCAAGAATTTCATTAGGAGCGTATTTGGATAAAACGAATCCGAAAGGAATTTATATTGATGATGAAAGTTTTGTTGCTTCTGGAGCAATGATTTTAACTCATGATTTTTGTCGAAGTATTCATAGAGATACTAAAATTGGAAAAAAATGTTTTATTGGCGCGAGAGCAATTATCATGCCAGGTATTATTATTGGTGATGAAGTAATTGTTGGATCTGGAGCTGTAGTAACTAAGGATGTAGAATCACATTGTATTGTTGTAGGAAATCCGGCAAGAATAGTAAAAGAAGATGTTAAGACGGGGAAGTTTGGAATAATGATAAAATAAAAAATTTGTCTTGTTTTTCGGTTGTCGGATTTATGGATAATATGCCTAAGTTCTCCAGCGAGTTAAAAGAAAAAATTGGAGTGCCTGTAGTTTG
>CAZOPW010000008.1:0-43677 GCA_964581795.1 uncultured Thermoplasmatales archaeon
CTAATTAATTATATTTTTTCCTCTCCAATGAGATGGTTAATCACTGTTTCTGAAATATCTTCAGCATATTCTCCAATTCGACGAATACTCTCGACAATATAGCCAAGTGAAATGGCAGAAGCTGCGTTTTGTTTTAATGCTAACTTGTCGATTTCCTCACAAAGTTCCTCTAATTTATCAGACAATTCAATAGTTTCATTTGCTTCTTTAATTTCTTTTTTTGTAAAAGCGCCAATACTTTTATTCAACAATGATAATGATTGGTTACTCGCGTAATCAAGTTTTTTAATGATTTCATCATCGATTGAGTTTTCCAATAGATGTATGACATAGGTCGCGATTCTATTCACGTGATCGCCTATACGTTCTAGGATTCGACTAATCAGATATGCAGTTGTTGCGGTGTCAACGGTAATTCCCATTTTTTCGACGAAATTTACATTTTGTTGAATAATTCGGTGTTGTCTAGCGACTAACCAGTGAAGACGATCGATTTCACTATCTCGTCTTATCACATCTTCGGCGAGTCGTTTATCATGTTTTTTTACAGCGGTGATTGTATCCTCAAACATTCCTTTTACAATGATATGCATACGTTTTATGGTACGATGAAACGGCATTTCTGAGGGATTAAGGAGATCTTTGACGGTTATTGAATTATCTGTCTCTTCTACGACTTCTTGACCAATGGTATTTTGGATAAAACGTCGAATTGTGCTTCTTGTTTTCGGTTGAATCCTAGGTTTTGATTCAATGGTTATTGCATTATATCCTGCAATGTATGCACCAATTAATTTTCGAAAAAGAAAATCTTGTTTTATCACATTTTCTACTTTGAAACTGATTGTTTTTTTTGTATGTTCTTTGTCCATTTTTGGTGTAACAAGAAGTGTACCATCTGGTTGTTGTAGTAATCCAATAGGATCATTTTTTCCAATATTGACTGATTTTACCCACTCTTTTGGTAATGTTATTATATAGGATGAGCCACCGGTCATTTGAACTCTACGTATTTCCATTAAATTTCCCCCATAAATAATGTTAAATAGTGATTAAATAGTTTCAGGGATACTATTAATATTGCTTTTTTAAACTTTTCTATAGCTCTCTATTCAACTATATATTCTATATATAACAATATAGTATATGTAGACAAAATATATATCAATTTGGAAATGTTTGCGGCAAATGATAACCATGAACGGGGGAAAGAAAATTATCCTCAATAAAACGCTAGTAATTATCACGATTATCGCATTCGCTGCAACAATATTCAGTGGATGTACAGATACTACAACAGAAGTAACAACCATAAAAATCAACGGTTCATCAACCGTTTATCCAATCGCAAACCTTTGTGCAGAACAATTTAATAGTCTCCACGATGACATTGTAGTTGAAGTGGGGTCACCTCCAATCGGATCAGGAGGAGGAATAACTGCACTCGGTGAAGGCAATGTAGATATTGGAGATGCGTCACGTCCGATAAAACAATCCGAGATTGACGAATATCCTAATGTAGATTTCTATGAAAATGTTGTAGCATACGATGGTGTTGCTGTAATCGTAAGCAAGGCTGTGTATGATGCAGGAATAACCGACTTGACAACAACAGAATTATTAGGAATATACAACGGAACCTACACCAATTGGGATTCTCTTGGGGCAACAGGTCTAACTGGAACTGATAACCAAATATCAATTCACCAGAGAGAAGAGGGATCTGGGACAAGAGATACCTTTATGGAAGCAATCTTTGGTGATGATGGTGCTGAGATTCCGGAAGGGGTAAATCTAGGAGGATCATGGAGTTCAAATTCACAATTACAGAGTGCAGTTGCTGAATCTGATAATGCTATTGGCTATTGTGGTCTTGGGTATGTTGATGATACAACAACTCCATCGATAATGCTTAATGGAGTAGCCCCATCTTCAGATACCATCAAAGATAAAACTTATCCAATTAACAGAGCTCTTTATATGTATACAGACGGTGAACCAACTGGTGCAATCAAAACCTTCATTGATTTTATCCAAGGTGAACAAGGACAGGAAATTGTACAGGATGAAGGATTTATAACACTCTAAAACAATCTAAGACACCTAGATGATGGGCGAAAGATATGATGCTATCTTCAAAAAATAAAGAAAAACTCAT
Source organism: uncultured Thermoplasmatales archaeon (assembly GCA_964581795.1). GTDB lineage: Archaea > Thermoplasmatota > E2 > DHVEG-1 > DHVEG-1 > EX4572-165. The sequence continues at coordinate 2,159 of CAZOPW010000008.1, forward strand.
TCAGTTTTTCTTTCTTATGGTAGCATCTTTCTCAATTTTTATTATTTTCGCTATATTTATTTTTCTTTTTTTTGAGTCAATACCCGCTTTCCAACAAGTCGGCATGAATATTTTCAGTACGAACTTTAATGAGGACTTTGGATTAGGAATGGCAATTTTAGGATCATTATTAGTAACTGCTGGAGCATTGATGATAGCTTATCCGCTCGGTATTGGTGGAGGAATGTTTCTTTCAGAAGTTTCACCATTATGGATAAGAAGATTATTAAAACCAATTATTGAGGTCCTTGCAGGAATTCCTTCTGTAATATATGGATTTATTGGAGCTATATTACTGGTCCCATTTCTTGCTGAAAGCTTGAATATGGTTTCTGGATTTTCATTGATTGCGGGAGGAATGATTATTGGAGTTATGACTCTTCCAATAATCATTAGTATCACTGATGATTCGCTAAGAGCAGTACCAAAAACGTTAAAGGAAGGATCATTAGCAGTTGGAGCTACACGTTGGCAAACCACAAAAAAGATAACGTTTCCAGCTGCATCATCTGGAGTTTTTGCAGCAGCAACTCTTGGTATTGGAAAAGCTCTTGGAGAAACCATGGCAGTTCTAATGGTTGTCAGTGCGATCACACAAGCACCAGATCCATGGTATAATATTTTTCGAGCTGCACCAACATTAACTGCACTTATTGCGGGTCATATGGGAGAAGCATACGGTGTTAAAATAAATGTGTTGTTTGCTGCCGGAGTCTTTCTTTTTATTATCGTAGCATTTCTTAGCGTACTCTCAGAATATATGCAGCATCGAATAGATAAAAAATTCAAAGGGGGATAATGGATGAATTTTGATGTTAACCAACTTATTAATTGGTATCAATTCAGAAAATTTTTAGAACCACGACGTCTCCCGGCTTTTATCGCTTTTCTTAGTTCTTGTATTCTTGCCGTTATCGGTTTCACATTATTATTCGCCATTGGATCCTTACCAATTAATGTTTACACTTTTACCTATACTTATCTTGGCATTTTATTTTTTATTTCAACGGCCTTGTCAATGCATCATAATTTCAAAAAAAGCATTCGCATTTTCGCATTCTCAATATTTCTTTTACTAGTAGCTTTGGTTAGCACATATTTACAACCTATAACCCCGCTTGATAATTTTGGATTTAGTGCTGGGCTCTCCAATCAATTTATCCTATCTTTTGGTTTTATCCTTTTTGGATTAATAGGTACAAGCTTTGCTCTTCAAATTTTATATGATTATTCAACGATAGGTAACCAACAAGGAGCACACCTTTTTCTAGTAGTAAGCATCCTGTTTGTTATTTATCCGTTGGTAATTTTAATAGGTCAGGTTTTAGTTAATGGCGCTCCAGGTTTATCACTTTCATTTTTAACTCAAGGAGTTGAAAAACTTGGTAGTGAAGGAGGAATACTTAATCCATTAGTAGGTACCTTATTATTGATGTTAATTATGTTTTTTGTTGCTGTTCCACTTGGTATATGCGCAGCAATTTATTTGGAGGAATATGCTGGTGGAGGAATTATAGTAAGAGCGATAAAAACATCAGTTACAATTCTCCGTGGTGTACCATCAATTGTTTTTGGATTATTCGCACTAACCTTCTTTGCTTCATTTTTCGGTTTATCACTTCTAACTGGAGCTCTTATTCTAAGTATTTACGCATTACCAGTTATTATTAGAACTTCTTCGGAGACACTAAAAACAATACCTATGGAGTTAAGAGAAGGCAGTTACGCTTTAGGAGCTACTCGATGGCAAACTATTCGTCATATAGTCTTGCCTCCTGCTAGACCTGGAATACTTACGGGCGTTGTCCTTGGAATTGGAGAAGCAGCAGGAGAGACTGCTCCAATTCTTTTCTTAGGAACATTTGCCATGAATCTTCCACCAAATCCCTTTGGATCATTATCAGCTTTGCCTAATCATTTGTACACTTTATTTGGATTACGTGGATATGGGAGATATAGTGATTCAATTATGCAGAATGCTTGGTCTACTGCTTTAGTATTACTTATAATAATTTTAACTATGAATGTAATTGCATTAATCCTTAGAGAAAAATTCAGGCAGGAATTCTAAAAATGCAAAATAAATCAATTGAAATCAATGAATTATCAAGTAACCCAAATCTGAGGTGTAAGATGTGAACAATGGAAATAAAGTAAAAATGCAGGTTAAAAATCTTGATCTATGGTATGATACCAAGCAAGCATTGAAAAAAGTAAACATGCCTGTTTATAAAAATAAGATTACAGCTATCATTGGCCCGTCTGGTTGTGGAAAATCAACACTTCTTCGATGTCTCAATCGAATGAATGATATCATAGATAAATGTAGGGTTAAAGGAGAAGTATTGTTGGATAATAAAAACGTCTATCAGAAAAGCTATGATGTTGTGGAACTTCGGAAACGTGTGGGCATGGTCTTTCAGAAACCTAATCCATTTCCAAAAAGTATCTATGAAAACATTGCGTATGCACCACGTATACATGGTATTAAGAAGAAAAAAATGCTAGATGGAATCGTGGAACAATGTTTGAAAGATGCATTTATTTGGGAGGAAGTTCAGGATCGAATGGATGCATCGGCGATGGGACTATCTGGCGGGCAACAACAACGATTATGTATCGCACGAGCATTATCAATTGAACCAGATATAATTCTTATGGATGAGCCATGTAGTGCTCTTGATCCAATTGCTACTGCAAAAATTGAAGAACTTATGCGGGTTCTTGTAAAAAACTATACTGTGGTAATCGTTACTCATAATATGCAACAAGCTGCTCGAGTGAGTGATTATACGGCGTATATGTATCTAGGAGAATTAATTGAGTTTGGACAAACAGAACAAATCTTTGAAAACCCTCAAGAAGAACTAACTGAAAAATATATTACTGGTAGATTTGGATAAAATTTGGAGAGAATGGAAGTTATGGTGGAAGAATTTCATAGCGAGTTAAAAGAATTGAAAAAACGAGTTGTAAAAATGGGCAATCTTGCTCAAGATATGCTTCAAAAATCTGTTAAAGCACTTAAGGAGCAAGATACTGATTTAGCTAGAGATGTTCTTAATTGTAAACAACAAATAGCTGTAATGGATGAGGAAATTGAACAAGACGCATTGAAACTTATCACATTATATGCGCCAATGGCTAAGGATATGAGACAGATTGCATCAGTGTTAAAAATAATTACGTATATAGCTCGTATTGGTCGGTATGGAAAGGATATAGCTAATATTACATTAGAAATCTCAGGGAAACCGCATGTCAAAGAACTAGTAAGTATTCCATATATGGCAAAAGAAGTTGATAGTATGATTACTGATGCGTTGACTGCCTTTGAAAATGAAGAAGTTGATACTATTGATGGATTTACTTCTCGAGAGAAGACGGTTGATGAACTTCGATATTCTATTTTTAGAGAATGTTTAACATATATGATGGAGGATTCAAAGACGATTAAGCGATGTGCTCGATATATAATGGTAGCTCGTTACCTTGAACGATGTGGCGATCATGCGGTGAAAATGGCTGAAAAAATTTATTACATGGTAACTGGAGAACACATTGATTTAGACCCTCCTGGGCCTGTAACTGATTGTGATTTGTAAATTATACAATTACTTTGTATGATGTCGAAAAAGAAGCAGATGGTTTTGTTCATTTGCACACATAATTCATGTCGCTCTCAGATGGCTGAAGGATTATTGAATCATTTATGTTCCAATAAATATCAAGCATTTAGTGCAGGAGTGGTGAAATCAACTGTTCATCAACTAGCGATTAAAGTCATGGAGGAAATCGGTATTGATATTTCTTCTCATTATTCGAAAAGTGTTGATGAATTCAGAGAAATAAAATTTGACACGGTTGTTACGGTTTGTGATAATGCAAAAGAAACCTGTCCATTTTACCCGGGAAAGCAAGTGATTCATAAAGGATTCACTGATCCAGCTAGCGTTCAAGGATCATTTCAAGAACAAATTCAAGCTTTTCGTTGTGTACGTGATGAAATTAAAGAATGGATTTTAAAAGAATTTTGTGGGCAAAGACTTTCATCAAAAAAGAATAATGGTGATAATCATGACTAACAGATATGCTTTTCCTTTTTGTGAATACATTGGATCCTTATTTTTAGTGGTTGCTGCAATTTCTCCGATGATTCTTTTTATGGAAGTTTTTCAGTCAACGCTTGCTGTTGCGGTTATTGCCGATGCATTAGCTGTTGCTTTTGTGTTAATAGCATTGATTGAAACATTTGGACCAGTTTGTACAGCTTATTTTAATCCTGCTGTAACTCTGGCATTATTATTAACGAAATCATTGTCATTGAAAAAAGCCGTTGAATTAAGTATCGTTCAAATATTTGGTGGATTATCTGGAGTTTTTATCACTCATATTATGTATCAGAATATAGTACCTGATCTCTTTGGCGTATCTCTTATAGAGCGAAGTGGTGGTTTATATGTTGCTGAAATATTTGGAACTTTTTTGCTAGTTTTAACCATTCTATCATTGAGTACTCAACGAAATGAGAAAACAAGTATCATTGTTGGTTTGCTTGTCGGTGGATTATTGCTTGCAACGTCAAGTACCATGTTTGCAAATCCGCAGGTAACAATTGCTCGTATGTTTACGCTTTCTGCAGCAGGTATTTCTGTAATAGATGGAATTGTTTTTATTCTCATGCAGATCATTGGAACCATTTTTGCAATTGTAGTGTGGAAGATGCATTTAATTCATTTTTGCAACAGGATAACATCAAAAAAGGATTAATACAAAAAATTTTAATATCGTAAATCGTTATCGATATTCGATATAATGATTGAGCGTAAAATTCTCCTTGCATTCATCCGAATACATATCCTTCATCACGCCACCTTTGACACCCACGGTATCCACGGATCAGCAATGATACATGAACTTAAAAATCATGGATACACCATCAGCCCAGGAACATTGTATCCAATTCTTCACAATATGAATAAAAATGGACTTCTTGAATATAAAAAAGAAATCGTCAATGGAAAACAACGAAAAATATACACGACTACGCCAAAAGGAAAACAAACTTTATCAAAATTAATAACCTTTATCAAAGAACTTTCCCAAGAGGTGACAAATCATACCCATCCTTCAAATTAAACATTTATCAAAGACATTACAACAAACACCAATATTAAAAGATATAACATTTGATATAAATCAAGGTGAGATAGTGACAATTGTTGGTCCATCTGGTGGAGGAAAAACAACACTTTTACGCTGCCTTAATAGATTAATCGAACCAGATGAAGGAACTATCACTTTTGACAATAAAAATATAACAGACTATGTACCATCAAATCTTAGAAAAAACATTGTTCTAGTTCCCCAAGAAAGTGTCATGTTTCCTGGAACAGTTAAAGAAAACATCGGATTAGCACTCAAAATACATAATACACACAATAAAAAACAAATACTAAATAGTCTCACCGATACAGGACTATCAAAAAGATTTTTAGGAAAAAAGGCTCATCAACTTTCCGGAGGAGAAAAAAAACGAGTGTCACTAGCCCGCGCACTTGCTCTATCACCAAAAATGCTTCTGCTTGATGAACCAACAGCGGGAATAGATCCAAAAAACTTAGACACTGTAGAACAACGAATCATAAGCTTCACAAAACAACGAAATCTCACTGTTCTGTGGGTCACCCATGACGTAGAACAAGCAAAACGAGTAAGTGATAGAATCGCTAATATAAAACAAGGAAAAGTAACGACAATAACAACACCAAACAAATTCCAATGGACGGAGGCGTACTAATGGGAATCCCATACACTCCCATTGAAGGATTATATATTCTTCTTGCAACCTCAAGCTTACTAGTTCTTGTCATCATTCTTTCATTTTACAAAAAACTTGGAATCGGTAAGGAATTTTCTTATGCAATACTTAAAGGAGGCAGCCAACTTGTCTTAATCGCACTCTTTCTCACTTTTTTATTTCAAACTGAACTTTGGGTGTTTCTCATTTGGATTTTACTTCTCACTATGATCATAGTTGGGGGTCATACGAGTGCAAAACGAGCTACTCATATGCCTCAAGCATTTCAAATCACAACTCCATCAATTCTTGCAGGAGCAAGTACTGCACTCTTCGTTCTTGCATTAACACGCGCAATGCCATTGCAACCACAATACATTATTCCACTTGCTGGGATGGCATTTGGAAACTCCATGTCAATTTGTTCCTTATCATTAGATAGATTAGTTAGAGAAATCAAACTTAATCGTACTGGAATTGAATCAATGTTATCACTTGGAATCCCAAGTAAGAATGCAATTGAGGAATTTAACAGATTAAGTATACGTGCCGCATTAATTCCAACGATTGATCGATTAAAAACACTCGGCATTATTTTTATTCCTGGAGCAATGGCAGGATTATTAATCGCTGGAACTGACCCTCTTGTTGCCGCAGAATATCAGATCATCGTTTATCTAATGATAGTTGGAGGAGGCATTATTTCATCAATAACTGTTGCTTTTCTATCAAGAAAAAAAGTATTTACAGAATATGAACAACTAGCAGAATGGCTCTATAAAGAATAAAACGTTGAAAGACATTATTTTAATCATACATTTTAACGATATTAGCATGCAATGGAACATCCATTGATGATGCAATAGGTTTACATTTTGACCGCAATAAATACACAATAGGATGAAGCGTTGTCTCAGATAATGATTCATAATTTGCCATACCCTTACACATAATCAAATCTACTGATTCAATCATAGATTTCACACGTTTTGGTAACATGTCCACATCAACTCCAACAGCAAAACCCCCAGTTGTAAAAACATGATCAACGACACGATCGAAACCTAATTCTTCTGCATCTTCTATCGTTGCATCACTTAATACTGGCTCTCCCTTTACAACAAGATTTATTGAAAGATGAGAAAACTCTTTTTTTAACTGTTCACAAACAAGTTTATCAAAAACAATTTCTCCACAATTATCCGTAAAATAAAGAATTGAAGAACTTTCTTGAAGAGATGAACTTAATTGTTGCATATCATCATATCCAAATCCTTCATCAAAAATCTGTTCAAAAACATCTCTTAACTCATCAGGATCTTTACTTGCGCCTTGAATTCCAAAATCCAATGTGTTACCAACAATAGAAGCTAGAATAGCTGTTTTCAAAGGATAATCTGACTCTTGTATCTTTTTCTTAACTGCAGGTATAAGTGAGGAAGCAATTCGATTACTTTCACTTTTCAACTCTTTATATGGATCAGAGTTGCCTAATATCTCATACGTTTTCTTATGGACTTTCGTTGCAATCTCTGCACTACAGGATTGAGGATTGTACAGTGAACCAAGCATTGAACATGCCGATCTGATAACTTGAGTTTGCACTCGCTTTTCTGTAGTACTAAGGTTTGCTTCGAAAATAATCCGATTTAAAAGACACGGAACACATTCGGGTGTTATTTTCATTGTTACCATCAATAAAATAGAGGTATTAGAGAATTACGATAAACCAATTCATTATAAAAAAATAAGCAAAAAAATTTTTTGATAAAACAAAAGATTTAAAACTCTATCTATCTTCAATATCAATGGTTGGTACGAGAGAGGATGTATGGGACGATATCGAAAAAAAGCCTATAAGAAACAACAAATTGATATCTATCATCATAAAGCAATAGAGGATGAAATAGAGGATGAATTGGATTTATTTTTTGACCAAAACGAGGAGGAATCAGTTTTATTTCTCGATGAAGAACCATTGCTCTTTAACGATGAACCACCTATCGTTAAACAACTCCGCGAAGAAGAACTCCAAGGGAAACTTCCCTTGTGGCTTGCTGATTTCAACAAAAAAGAAACAGATGATACCTTATCGGAAAAACAAGATTCAACAGAAAAAACAGAAAGCAATCAATCGAAGGCAGAATCTCAAATTCCTTCAATAAGTAAAAAATTTGAAGAATAATCGTTCAAAGAAAACAAATTAAAAACAGATTAAGTAAAATCTTGGACTAATTCCCAATTTTTTTATAAAGATACCTTCCACAATCCTGAAAACCTAACTGATTACGGTAGTATTCCTTAACACCTATCCCACTTAAAACAAATAAATGGGATCGGTCAAAATCTTCAACACAAATTCGTTCAGCTTCCTGAATTAATTGTTTGCCAAAACCCCGATGTTGCATACCATCTTTTCCAGATTTTCCAATCGGAATTTCCTGACCCACTACTTTTAATTCTCTTATGATCATTGATGGATATTGTGCCAACTCATATCGATGTGGATTATGAAGTTCACGTAACCGTAAATATCCAACTAATGCATCCTCAGACGGGACTACTAAGGAAAGAAAAATTTCAGTTCCCTTACTTGCTTTATACACTTCTTGTTTAATTTTGACAGTATCAATTGATAAATCTCTTTGTTTTTTTTGTCCCTGTAACAATTTATGCCCAAGTTCACGACTTCGTATTTCACGACAGTGAACATTCATTTCATTCAACCGGTTATCAACTAATTGGCGAAGATTACTTTTTTTCACTCCAGATTCAATATATTGAGCAGGAACATCTCGTTGAATTCGTTGAATTCGAACATATTCTGGAACAAAAGAAACCATATGAGCAATTCTATCAACCGCTTCTTCGGTACTTAAAGGATCATACTTTCCTTGTTTCCATAAGTCATATAGGGGAGTATTTTTAATTACTAACGTAGGATAAATTTTTAACATATCTGGTTGAAAATCAGAATTGGAAAAGAGTTCTTTAAAAGAAGAAAGATCTCTTTCTTTATTTGAACCTGGAAGCTGTGGCATAATATGATAACAAACTTTGAAACCTGATTCCTTTGCTGTTCTTGTGGCGACAATTGTATCTATAACGGTGTGCCCTCGATTCATTAACCATAACAGGTCATCATATACGGTCTGGACGCCAAGTTCAACTCGAGTGCCACCATAAGACAAACATTGATCGATATGTTGTAAGCGGAACCAATCAGGCCTTGTCTCAACAGTTAACCCAATACAACGATGTTTACTTGTTTCGTTTACCTTTTGTGCCTGAGGAAGAGATGAAGCTGTTTGACCATTCATTGCATCATAACAGCGTTTAACGAACCATTTCTGATAAAATGGATCCCGAGCAGTAAAGGTTCCTCCCATGATAATCAAATCGATTTTATCTGTAGGATGTCCAATCGCCTCATATTGATCAATACGAGTTGAGACTTGATCATATGGATCATATGTATGTAATGATCCTCTCATGGCAGCAGGTTCAAAACCAGTGTAACTCTGTGGAGAATCCTGTAACGGTCCACCAGGACAAGGAACACATCGACCATGAGGACAAGATGCAGGGCTGGTCATAACGGCCACCACAGCGACTCCTGAGATTGTTCTCATGGGTTTTTTTCGCAATGCCCTTATCACAAATGATTTTTCCTCATTAGAAAGCGAATCGGGGATATGAGGAATCATTTCGCTATTTGATGGAATTTGTTTTAATCCATATTTCTTACATAATTTAATTTTTAACCTATGAATCTCTTGTTTAGATGAAATTTCATTAGATAGAATAGTATTAATGACTTCAGTGTAAAATGACATATTATTAGGAAAGGACAATAAGTCATCATTAAAAAAAATAGTGCCTAAAAAGAAGATGGGTTTATTGATTGTGAAACATGTTCATCAAATACTTTTTTTAGGAAAAGAATATATCCTCCCAATAAAAAAAGGAGTATGAAACACGGTGGACATCATCAAAACAGATCATCTGACAAAGATTTTCAAAGATCTTACAGCAGTCAACAGCATATCTTTTACAGTGAAAAAAGGCGAAATCTTTGGGTTTCTTGGACCAAATGGTGCAGGAAAAACAACAACTATCAAAATGCTAACTACTCTTCTTCATCCTACAAAAGGATCAGCTAAAATCGCAGGCCATGACATCATTCATGATAGAGATGAAGTAAGAAAGAGTATTGGCGTTGTCTTTCAGGAGCCTGCACTAGACACGGAACTAACAGGTGAAGAAAACCTAGACTTTCATGCCCGTATGTATGGTATAGCAAAGAAAAGACGTGAGGAACGAATTAAGGACGTGTTGGAACTCGTTGATTTAACAGATAAAAAAGATGTTTATGTAAAAAATTATTCTGGTGGAATGAAAAGAAGACTTGAAATAGCTCGTGGTCTCATGCATTCACCAAAAGTATTATTTCTCGATGAACCAACACTTGGTCTTGACGCACAAACTAGACAAGCCATATGGAAATATATAAAAAAAATGAACAAAGAAGAAAAAACCACGATTTTTCTTACTACTCATTACATGGATGAAGCAGATAACTTGTGTAAAAAAGTCGGTATTATCGATCATGGAAAAATTCTAGTTAATGATACTATTCAGAATCTAAAAAAATCAATTGGAAATGATGTAATTACCTTATCAAGTACACATAATCAAAAATTAATTCATGAATTAAAACAAAAAGAATGGGTGAAAAAAACAGAGACATATGATCATCATGTGACACTTGGCGTCGAACAAGGAGATGAAAAAATTCCAATTATCATTGAACTTGCACAAAAACTTGACATTAAAATAAAGAGTATAAGTGTTCGTCAACCAACCCTTGATGATGTATTTATCTCATATACTGGAAGAACGATACGGGATGAGGAAACAAAAAATAATGAGATACCACCAAGATTTAGACAGAGGCGATAACACATGCTGAATCTAGAGCTTCAAGCAATATATGTTATGTGGTTACGACAAATGAAACGGTTCATTCGATCAAAAAGCCGGTTAGTTGTTACCATCATTCAGCCTTTATTATTTCTGTTTATTTTAGGAAGCGGATTTCGAAACATAGAACTCCCTGGTCTTGCAGGCGTTGATTATATCCATTTTTTTGCACCAGGAATTATAACCATGGCTATTGTATTTTCATCAATGTTTACTGGTATTTCCGTGTTATGGGATAAACAATTTGGCTTCCTACAAGAAGTCCTTGTTGCACCGATTAGCAGGTTATCAATCATTATCGGTAGGACATTAGGGGGAGCATCCGTCGCACTAGTACAAGGATTTGTCATTCTTGCTATAACAATCCTTCTTGGTACTCCAATTTCTAGTTTTCTAGGAGTGTTACTCACCTTAGTTTTTATGATGCTTATTGCATTTACTGCAGTAGGATTAGGATTGATTTTTGCATCAAAAATGAATGATTTCCAATCCTTTCCATTGATAATGAATCTTGTCATGATGCCATTACTTTTTTTATCTTCAGCGTTTTTTCCAGTTGCAGATAATCCATTACTCTTAACTATCGCTCGTTTCGATCCATTATTCTACATGGTCGATGGATTACGAGGATCTCTTATTGGAACAGCAAATATCCTTCCACCATTAGTTAATTTACTCGTTGTTCTTTTACTCTGTATAACAATGCTTGGAATCGGAAGTTATTCATTTAGTAAAAGCGAAGCATAAAGAACAATGAAAAACAAAATAATGATACTTGCAATGATCATATATTTCGTTATTTTCTTGTTTGATCCAAACACAATAGGGATAGGTCCAATGAAAATAACACCTCCGGTCTCAACGTTCTTTTCAACTGATTGCTGCATAGAATCAGCTTCATATTGCCAATCTTGAGGGCGTTGATACTTTTGCCAGGGTAATGAGGATGCAACAAAAAAGAAGGTTAGCATACCGAGAAATAAACAAATGATTCCTAAAAAACTTAATAAACCAGTACTCATAACAAAAGGTATAAATACAATTAATCCAACAGTGACTTCACCAATAAATAGACCATATCCAAGAAATAAGATTCCAAGAAAGAACAAGCTGATTGGAAGAAACAACCATTTATTCATCTCTTTTATTCACCATCTAATCGAGCTTGAGTAGCCTTTACCATGTTTTCTAAGGCTGACGCAATAGTAACTGGGCCAACGCCACCAGGAACTGGAGAAATTAACGATGTCTTTTGTTTCACCTGATCAAAATCGACATCACCAGTTATCCCTTTATCTGTATTCACAATGGCAACATCAATGACCACTACACCATCTTTTACAAAATCCTCTTTAATAAGTGATGGAACACCTGCGGCAGTAATTAACACATCAGCTTGACGTGTAATTTTCTTTAAGTTTCTTGTATAAACATGAGCAACTGATACTGTTGCATTACGCTGTAAACATAACAACACAAGAGGTTTACCTACAACGGTACTATGATTTATGATTACTACATGTTTTCCTTTTAACTGGATGCGATGATGATCTAATATCTTCATCACTGCTTTTGGAGTGCAAGGAACAAGGAATTGATTACCTGTAAGAAGCAGTCCCATATTTTTTGGAGTAAAACCTTCCACGTCTTTACTTGGAGAAATAAATGATAAAACATGTTGAGAATCAATATGGGGCGGTAGTGGCAATTGTACAAAAATACCATCAATATCTGGATTCTCATTACTCTTTTGAATTTCAGTTATAAGATTATTTTCAGAAATTGATGAAGAAAAGGATTTTTGTTCAGTATCAATTCCCACTTGATTACAAGCTTTATTTCTAAGCGTTAAATACAATTCTGATTCCTTATTTTCTCCAACAATAAATGATAGAATCTTAGGTTTTCTTTTCAACCGGGCTGTCAACAATTCAACATCTGTTTTCACTTCATCTTTCATAATCTGAGCTATTTTTTTACCTGAAACGATGCGGGATGGATTTTGTTTTTGCATTAATAAAACACAATAAAAAAACAGATATAAACACTATGTTTTTTTCCCGATTGCGTAAAACTGTGGGAAAAAATTGAGTTGAATTCCTTCATCAAGGGATTGTAAATAAGAAAATTCCCATTCGTCAATCTCTTTTTGATTTAATCCAGCCTTCTGAAGGGCTTTCACGTAAAAATCACGGGCATGAAGATAATATGCTTTATCTTCTTCACAACTCCAAATTCGATTATTCCCAATTCCAACTTCTGTTTCAAGACCTGCTTTGACAAATAAGCAGCGGAGTTTTCGTCCGATATGAGGATCACCACCTTTATCTCGAATGGCTTTTCCTGCAAATATTGGATCAACCTTTTGATTTTCTGGATAATGAAGTTTTCCACCATAATCTGGTTCAAGTGTTGCAAGGACGATTCCACCATGTTTTGTTACCCTGGCCATTTCCTCTATTATTCGTTGAGGATGATGTGACCACATCAGTACAAGATTACATGTTGTGACATCAAAATGGTCATTTTGAAAAGGTAATTTCTCCCCGTCACATACTTGAAGATGAACATTACTCACGTTTTCAAGTAATTTTTTTGCTACTCTAATCATATCAGATGAGTTATCAATGCCAGTAACAAAACCTCGTGTTAGAAGGGCTAGTTCTCTGGTAACAATTCCTGAACCACAACCAACATCTAAAATATGTTCAGCATCTTTAATCCCACAGCGAAAATACAATGGAATTCGTTCTTCAGCTGTCTCAATCGCTTGTAATTCTAATTTTTTTAGAAACTCGTTGAATTGATCGTTGTGTTCCCGGTGAAATTTAGTTACCGGTGGCCTATCCATACTCATTCTAGAGAAGAAAACAATTTCATTCTATAAATCTTTGTGGTATCACAATTTTTATAAACAAAGGGTTTTCTATGTTAGGCTCTATGAAACCAATTTTACAAGTTGCACTAGACCTAATCAATGGATCACGAGCCCTTAATATTGCTAAAGAAAGTGTAAAAGGAGGAGCAGACTGGATTGAAGCAGGAACTCCGCTCATTAAGAGTGAAGGATTAAATATTATTCGAAAACTTTCTCGGGAATTTCCGAAGAAAACAATCATTGCTGATCTGAAAACAATGGATACGGGGAGTCTTGAAACAGAAATCGCGTCTAAAGCAGGAGCAGACGTGATATGTGTTATGGCAGCTGCAGCAGATAGTACGATAGAGGAAGCTATTGCTGCAGCACAAAAATATGGAACAAAAATCATGGTTGATCTTCTTGGAGTGTCCGATCCGGTTAAACGGGCCGAAGAATTATCATCTATTGGCCTTGATTACCTTTGTGTTCATGTTGGCATCGATCAACAAATGACTGGTGAAAAACCAGAAAACATCGTTACCGAATTAGTTCAAAAGATAGATGTCCCAATTGCAGTGGCAGGTGGTATAAATAGCGAATCAGTGGTTGATGTTTTGAATGCCGGTGCTTCAATTATCATTGTAGGTGGGGCAATCACCAAAGCAGAAGATGTAACTCAAGCAACAGTACAAATTAAAAAAGCAATGAAAGATAAAAAAAAGATTAAAAGTAAAAATTTTAAAAAATATGATGAACGTGAAATCAAAACAGCATTTCAACAAGTTTCAACCCCGAATATATCAGATGCAATGCATCGAAGAGGTGCCATGCAAGGAATAAAACCATTGCAAGAGAGTGTTCATTTAGTAGGTCAAGCATATACTGTAAACACTCTGGATGGTGACTGGGCAAAACCAGTAGAAGCAATTGAACATGCAAAAAAAGGACAAGTCCTTGTGATTAATGCACATCAAGGACATACTGCAGTATGGGGTGAACTTGCTACTTGGAGTGCAAAAGAGAAACATTTAGCAGGAGTAATCATTGACGGAACTGTTAGAGATGTAGAAGCTATTAGACAAATAGAATTTCCTGTGTTTTGTCGTTACACTGCACCAAATGCAGGAGAACCAAAAGGATTCGGAGAACGAAATGCACACATTCTTTGCGGAGGACAACCAGTTTCTCCAGGTGATTGGATTATCGGTGATTCATCTGGTGTTGTTGTAGTTCCTCAGAAAAAAGCTCAAGAGATAGCGAATAGAGCATTAGATGTTCATGAACATGAAAATAGAATACGAGAAGAAATAAAACGAGGAAAATCACTTAGTGAAGTTATGTATCTAGAGAAATGGGAGGTTCAAAAGAAATGAAAAAAGTTTATTTTTTTTCTAATATTTCCACTCTCGTTGATGTATTAGATTCTTTACATATTTCATCATTTGAAAACAAGGATGTATTAGTGAAGCTACACATGGGTGAAGTGAAAAACAAGTATTTTCCGAAACCAGAATATGTAAAAAAACACATAGATATCCTAAAGAAAAAGGATGCGAATCCTTTTTTGTATGATACAACAGTGTTATATAAAAGTCCGAGAAGATTTAAAACAGGATATCAAAAAGTCGCAAAACTTCATGGATTCACTCAAAAAAAGGTTGGTTGTGACGTAGTAATAGATGACACAGGTGTTCCTGTTGAAATTGAAGGAGAAACTTATGACGTTGGGGAGACATTACATAAAAGTTCACATATCCTTGCGTTGTCCCATGTAAAAGGTCATAATGCTACTGGCATGGGTGGAGCAATCAAAAATTTTGGAATGGGTGGAGTCACTAAAGAAACAAAAGCTTGGATTCATAAAGGCAGTAAACCACTCTATAAAAAGGATAAATGCACGTATTGTGGCGTCTGCAGTGAAGTATGTCCGTTTAATGCAATAAAGATTGGTGATAAAGACTGGAAGTGGAGTAATCGATCTTGTTTTGGTTGTGGTGTTTGCGTGGATAACTGTGAATTTAATGCATTAGAGTATAAACGATATGATATGCAGTATACACTTGCGTGTGCAGCAAAAGCTTGTGTCGATAATAAAAACGTTATTTATGTTAATGAAGTAAAACGGATTTCAAGGAATTGTGATTGTGATCCGTTCTCCGGACCAATTATTTGTCCAGATATTGGATATGTCGCATCTGATGATATAGTGGCAGTTGATACAGCTTCATTAGATTTAATTCATAATGGTAAACCTGATCTATTCAAAAAAACACATCATGTCGATCCAGAAAAACAACTTCAATATGGAGAAGAAATTGGATTGGGTACAACAGAATATGAATTGATTCAAATGTAACTAGTTAATCCGCATTTATTCGATAAAATCAACATGTCCATCTTCGATGGAGTAGATTGCTCCCTTCAGATGAAGTTTATCTTTTTCAATTGCATTTTTTATGATTTCACTTCGTTGAGGAAGTAAACGCAGTTGTCGATTTAAATTCGCCAAAATATGATTTTTATTAGTTGGAAAACTTTTCTGTATCTCAGAAATAAGTACATTTTCTGTTTCTTTTGTATCTTCAGCTGCTTGAACTGCACCACAATGAGTATGCCCTAATATTATTAAATGAGACACATGAAGATGATCTACTGCATATTCAAGACTAGCAATAACTGTCTCATCGACAGCTATGTTACCAGCAACTCTAACAACGAATAATTGACCGATTTTCGCTTGAAAAATAAACTCAGGAACCACCCGTGAATCAGCACAAGTAAGAACTGCTATTTTTGGATGTTGTCCTAACACATGTTTTTCTGCCTCATTTGCATACTGTTGTTCAAAGGACTTGTTTTGTTGTATTAACTGATTAATTGTTCTATCCTCTGATTTCATGATAATTCCTGTGCGCGTTATTATTAATAATCAGTAATCTTTGCATTATAGATAAATGCGATACCTGCAGCTATAAAACACATTACTGCTGCTGGATAGAATGCATAAGAGAAACTAAAACCCACGTCTTGTACTGCTCCAGCAAGAATAGGGCCGACTATTCCACCAAGGCCATATGAAGTAAATACGTATCCATAATTAAGTCCAACTGTTTCACTTCCAAAAGTATCTGCAGTAGCTGCTGGAAACAACGCAAAGTTTCCACCAAAGTTAAACCCAATAAGCGCTGCGGCTATATAGAAATAGATAGGATTACTCGTAGTAAAAAAGAATACTCCCATCATAACACCCTGAAAAACAAACATTGATATGAGGGCTTTTTTCCGCCCAATGTTATCAGATATTTTTCCCCAAGCTATTCGACCTGCACCATTGAAGATCGGCAAACACACTGCTGCTCCAATCACTGCAAAATCAACTGCTTCCTCATAAGTAAATCCAAAAGCTGCAAAGCCCTCCGCCGGGTTTTTTGCAAAATTTTGAATGTTACCAATAACCATTAATCCAGCGAGGGCTCCTATAAGAAACATGAACCACAGCATGTAAAATTGCTTTCGTTTCAACATCTGTTTTGGTAGAAAAGCAATTTCCTTTCTCTCCTTTCCACTTTCATCTTTTTCAACGATTGGTTTATATCCCTTAGGTAACCATCCTAGAGGCGGATTTCTCATTACTAATGAACCAAGTACAACCAAAATAAGGAATATGACACCATAGATTTTGAATGCCATGTCCACATTTGCAATAGTATAATTTGCGGTATTGATTAATCCATTGATTCCAATGATTGATGGTGGGTTAGCCATTAGAATCCAAAGAAATGCGCCAAATCCAAAACCTGCGACTGCAAGTCCAGAAACAAGTCCTTTTTTATCTGGGAACCATTTAATTCCAACCCCTATAGGAACAACGTAAGCTAAACCAATACCAGCGCCTCCGATGAAACCAATCCCTAATAGTTTAACAGGGAAGTTTGCTCCCGCAAATCCACCAATCAGATAGCCTAGACCTAAGAGAATACCTCCAAGTAGAGCAATTTTCATTGGGCCATATCTCTTTTGCATTCTTCCACCAATAATGGTAAAAATTCCAAAAGTGGCAAGACCAGCACTGAAAATAGCTTGAGTCATCGTTTTTGAGAATCCAAATGCAGGTGATTGTAAAGGAGTGGTAAATGCACTCCATGCATAAATTGCACCTAGTGCAATCTGAATTGCAATGGCGCCAATAACAACGATCCAACGATTCATAATTTTTGTATTAGCATTATCCTTATCTGATGTCATAACGATTACCTTTGCGTGGCTGAAAAAAAGGATTATTTAAAAAACTTTCGAGAAAATCAGATTATTTTTCAGATTTCAATGCATTGTATTTAAATAGATTGAAGAAAAGCATAGAAACCAGTGCCAATCATAAAGACCGCGATTAACACAGCCAATATCTTTACTGCATATTTCTTTAATACATATGTTAGCTTATTTAAGTTGATGTTGTCACCTCAGTTGATACAAGAAAGTAAAAGGGTCCAAAGGTTACTAATGTTTCGTCTCTATCCGAACCCGGCACATGAGACGATTTCTTTATCGATATAAAATCATGCTGTATTAATGATTCATTTGGATTTGCTAATGATGCATAAGGGATTTCTTTCCAAGTTAGATCTCCTGTTTCATTAATAATATCAATTAATTTTTCCTGATTATTTTTTATATATAAAGCAACCTTTTGACTATCCTTTTTAAAAATCGGACCAAGTTTTGCATACACTGGTTCAATACTAGTAATTGATTCAACAATATCCGGTTTACCCGGGATAAACTCATGTTCATCAGGAAGTTTCAATGTCTTTTTAATAATAGTTTCTTGGTTTCTTAATTGATCAATAAACTCTTTTGGTCCATACGTCGCAGAACTTTTAAGAGGTGCATTCAAAGCGATTCCATTTTCACTTTTAAACGCGCGCACGTCAGCAATGTAAGTTTTTACCGTTTCACCAATTTGATGAGCTTGTTTATCAAAAAGAAATGGTGTAGGCCATTCTGCAATATGAATACTATCAAATGGTTGATTTTCTTTATACATCAATTGATATAATTCTTCAGTGATATGAGGAATAAATGGAGCGAAGAGTTTAATGATTCCAAAGCCAAGAGTGAATAATGTAAACCGAGTACTTTCTTCATGATCTTTTTCGTTGATTGATGATTTTGCCATTTCTATGTAATGATCTGCAAGTTCATGCCAGACGAAATACTCAATATCTTTCATCGCTTGAGAATAATCAAATCTATCAAATTGTTCTGTTGTGCGTTTTATGAGTTCAGAGTATTTTGTAAGAATCCACCGATCGATTGTGTTAAGGTGATCTGGTTGCATTGGTTGTTCTGAACTAGTGATGTTTGCAGCGATAAATTGCTCAACGTTCCATAATTTCCGAAGTAATTTTTTCCCACGAATAACATCCTTTCTTCGGAAGGCATTATCTTCACCAAGTGAACAACTTGCAGCGTAGCAACGAAATGCATCAGTGCCAAATTCATTGATTACTTTCAGTGGATCAATAACATTTCCGAGACTGGCATGCATTGGTGTACCATCTTCAGATAGAATAAATCCCCCCATCATAATGTTTTCAAATGGTTTTTCATCTGTAAGAAGCATGCATCTTAGAATCGTGTAAAACGCCCAGGTACGAATAATATCATGAGCTTGTGGTCGCAGACTCATCGGATACATTTTTCTGAATAATGTTTCATCTCGATGCCAAAACGTGTTGAATAATGGAGATATTGAAGAATCCATCCAAGTATCAAACACATCTTCGCTACCTACTGGCTTACCACCGCACTTGGGACATTTATCAACAGGTGGTTTGTCTATTGTTGGATCAACATAGCAGTCTTCAGGCCGAGCTAATATTACCTCTCCACATTCTTCACATTCCCAGAGAGGTATTGGGGTTGCGAAGTATCGTTGCCTGCTGATTACCCAATCCCATTCCAGACTATTCACCCATTCTTCTAAACGAATTTTCATGTAATCAGGAAACCAGTTCATCTCATTACTTGCGTTAAGGACTAACTCTTTGAATTTGGTGGTTTTCAGAAACCATTGATTCGCATTGATGTATTCAACAGGAGTTTTACATCTCCAACATACGCCAACGTTTTGTTCTAAATCATGTTGATCGATAAGTAAGTCCTCGTCATTTAAATCAAGGATACAGGCTTGTCGAGCTTCCTTTATCTTCATTCCTTCATATTTTCCAGCTAGGGCTGTCATTGTTCCTTCTTCACTAATACTCATATCTAGTGGAAGATTGTATTTAAACACCCAATTGAGGTCTTCTTTATCTCCAACGGTACAAATCATTACTAAACCTGTTCCAAAATCGGGGTCGACTGCATCATCTGCAACGATGTTCACTGTTTTTTTAAAGAGTGGAACATGTACTTGTTGATCGACTAACCATGGTGCTCTTTCATCATTTGGATGAATGGCAACGATTTGGCAAGAGGATAATAATTCAGGACGAGTCGTTGCAATTTCGATATACATGCCTTGTTTGTCTTTTCCAATGCCATGGTATTTGAGGATCTGTTCAGGTTGATCTTTTGTAAAATAGAATTTTATCGTATTGATTTTTGTATTGTTTTCTTTATATGTTACTTCTGCATCAGCCATTGCAGTCATGCATCGAGGGCACCAGTTCACTGGGAATTTTCCTTTATAAATCAGGCCTTTGTTATAGAGTTCGATAAAAGAGATTTGAGTGATACGACGGTAATATTCTGCATCTGTTTGATAGTAGATGCTAGGATCCATGCTTTCGCCGAGTATGTTAAATTGTTCGATCATTGTTTTAATATTTTTTTCAGCGAATTCACTGCATAATTCAGTAAATTTATGCCGGTCAATATCTTTTCTTGTGATATTTAGTTCACGTTCTACTCGTTCTTCGATAGGTATTCCGTTTACATCAAAGCAGAGTGGGAAGAAGACGTTGTATCCTCGCATTCGTTTGTATCGTGCGGTAAAATCGATATGAGTGTAGTGAACAGCGTGACCTGCATGGAGCGGTCCAGAAGCGTATCTGGGGGGAACATCAATACTGTAAATTGGTTTGCTGCTTTCTTGCTTGAAATGATAAGTATTATTTTCTTTCCAGTGTGTTTGCCATTTTTTTTCGAAGCTTTTTTGATCGTACGTGTGTTTTGCCATAATATCTGTTCCCCAGAAGTATCAGGTTTAAATCAGTTGTAGTGGTCAAAGATTGTTTATTTATAAAAATTTGGTTGACTCTTTTTTGATTATTTGGTTTTATTGAATTTTTTCCCCTCCCAAAAAAATAAAATTACGTTTATAGTCGAAAGATGAATCGACAAATATAAATACTTTGCTGTTCACTTTTTAGTTTATGTGCAATACCGTAAATGACTATAAAACCTCTGAACTCTCCAAAATATGGAGAACAATTGAAGGAATTTTTTAATTTCTTCAATTCCTTTTTAATTTTTTTATATTTTAGCTAACAAAAAGAAAGATAAGCTATTTTTTAGTTAGATTTTCTTTATTTAATACCTTAAGTTTATAAAAATTAATCTTATTCAATAATTCACAGATTGAAAATATTAATGTCTATCTAGTTAGACAAAATCAATGGTTGAAACAAATGATTAAAGAAATAGATTCAAAAAAAGCTCAAAAGATTATCAAGAACTCTTGTACTGCTTTTCTCATAATTAATGAAAAGGGAATCATCAAATATGCAAGTCCTGCAATATCAAATTTCAATTGGAATCTTAACTCCATTCTTGATACTCCCTTCATTGAATTAATAAAAGAAAAAGATATAAAAAAAGTACAGGAAAAAATTAATAAAGTACTATCTAGTGATTCTCTTTGTGAATTAATTACTTTTCAATCTGCCAATAAAAGGAAATCTCTTTTTCTGGAAGCAACACTACAAAATTTTGTAAAAAAAGAAGATATCAAGGGTATATTAGTAGCAATAAGAGATATCAGTAATAATCCAAAAATTTCCAAACTCGAAAAAGAAATCAATCAAAGAAAACATTTACAAAAACAATTAAATGAAAACAAGGAACGCTATGAACTTCTCATTGATCATGCAAATGAAGGAATTTGCGTTGCACAAAATGGTGTGTTAAAATTTGCAAATCCAAAACTCTGTGACATGTTAAAAGCCACAGAGAAAGATCTTATTTTCAAACCATTTACCGAATTCATCCATCCAGATGATCAGTCTTTAGTAACCAAACGATACACTGATCGGTTAAAAGGGAAGGATGTCCCTTACGAATACACTTTTAGAATAATAGATAAAAAAGGATTCACTCATTGGGTACAAATCCACGCTGCTCGTTTTTTATGGGATGGAAAACCAGCAACAGTTAACTTTCTTAGCGAGGTATCAGAAAAAATTTACACCCAAAGAAAATATCAAAAATTATTTGACACTGCTCCTTTACTCACGGTAGAGTTAGATGCAGAAACTCTCAAAGTTATATCTGTTAACTCTTCATTTTGTAAAAGTGTTGGTCTTTCATCGGATCAATTAATAGGAAAAAAAGCGAGTGATTTTCTTCCTTCAAAGGTTTTCGAAGATCGGTATAAAATCGCGAAACAAGCAATAGATGAAAATAAAATCATTCGTTCAAGTGATGAACGAAATGGAAAATTTTTCTATAATATTTATGTACCAATTGAGGCTCCTGGTGGAAAAACACGGTTATTTGTAATCGCTCAGGATATTACTGATATTCGTCAAGCAGAACAAAAATATCAACGTCTTATTGATTCTTCACCAGATGCAATCGCAGAAGTTGATGGTGATACTGGTGAAATAATTACTGTAAATCCGTCTATGGCACAAAATTTCAAGAGAACAAAAGATTCCTTAGTAGGAAAGAATTGGAAAGACTTGCTACCACCAGATACTTATAAAAGTAGATATGAAATTGGGTTAAAGACAATTAAGCAAAATAAAATTATCTCTTTTGAAGATCAACGAAAAGATCATTATTTTCAAAATATTTTTGTTCCTCTTAACCTTTCAAAAGATAAAGTTAATTTACAAATTATCTCAAGAGATATCACGAATTTTAAAAAGACTCAACAAAAACTCAAAGAAAATGAAGAAAAGTTTCGAACCATTACTACTTCTGCTCAAGATGCTATTGTAATTATTAATGGTGATGGGGAAATCACTTTTTGGAATAAAGCTGCTGAACGAATTTTTGGATATAAAGATGATGAGATCCTTGGGGAAAAAGTTCACGAGTTGTTAATGTCTAAAGAATATGATCTTTCTCGGGTACTTAATGGACTTAAACAGTTTGGGAAAAAAGGGAATGGGCCGGTGATTGGAAAAACACAAGAGTTTAGAGCAAAGAAAAAGAATGGTGAAGAATTTCCTGTTGAACTCTCAGTTTCTTCTATTAGCATTCAAGATCGTTGGCATGCAGTTGGAATTGTTCGAGATATCACTACACGAAAACAAATGGAAAATGCTCTACGTGAATCAAAAGATCAACTTGAACAACGAGTTAAACAACGAACAGTTCATTTGGAAAATACTCTAAAAAAACTAAAGGAGTCTGAAGAACGATATCGTAGTTTAATTCAAACAGCACCAGTAGCTATTGCAATAACGGATTTAAATGGAAATATACTGGATTTAAATGAAGTTGCAAAAAAAATGACCGGTTTTTCAAAAACAAAATTTGATTTTTCAAAATATTGGTCTAATAATAAGGATCGCAAAGAACTTATTACGTTATTAAAAGAGAACGGTTCAGTTAGAAATAAGGAATATGAATTTGTTCGAAAAAATGGAGAACACTTTTATGGATTATTAAATGTTGAACAAATAAAGTATGGTGGAAAATCAGCCTATTTAACGGTTCAACAGGATATCACTCCATTAAAGGAGGCTGAACAAAAGATACGAAGGTACTATGATTATCTAAATAATGTGATTAACA
The DNA here is from genome assembly GCA_964581795.1 of uncultured Thermoplasmatales archaeon. GTDB lineage: Archaea > Thermoplasmatota > E2 > DHVEG-1 > DHVEG-1 > EX4572-165. The sequence continues at coordinate 25,810 of CAZOPW010000008.1, forward strand.
GTACAACAGAATTTATTTTCACAATGGATCATGATAAAAAAATTACCACGTGGAATAAAACTGCAGAATCAAAAATTGGAAGGTCATCAAAAAAAGTGATTGGAAAAAAGATAACACAACTTTCATTTATTAAGAATCCACAGGCGTTAATGGATTATATCAAAAATATCTCAACAGGATATTCCCCGGGTGAAACCGAACTTATCATAAATACCCGGAGAGGAGAAAATTTAACTTTTCTAATATCAGTTTCAATCATCAAAGGTGGAAAAGATGGATCAGGAGGATATGTTGTCGTTGGAAAAGATGTTACTCATGCAAAACAACTTAAGGAAGTCATTCAGAATGGATCAAGTTATTTGCAATATAAAACCCGATCTGAAGACTATGAATCACTTATCATTGATTTGAAATCTCAAGGACGTCCAGTCTTACTAGTCAGCAGAGGCTCTTCTTTAATGATATCTCAAAAAACACGACAGATGGATGTAGATTTACTTTATTTAGATGATTTTCATAAAGACAAAAATCACGTATCAACTTGTGAAGAATTATTTTCAAATATTTCACAATATCTTAGTTCTCATAAGGGGAGCATAATTCTCATTGATAGGTTGGATTTTCTTATTATGAAATCATCATTTGAAGCAGTGTTGAAAACTCTTTATCGTATCACGTCTCTTGTTGATGAAAAACAGGCGGTGTGTATCATTCAAATTAATCCAGACATGTTTACGACGAAACAACTGAATTTGCTCAAAGAAGAATTAATTATGTTTCAAGGTGCTGTTACTGAAGATATCGCGATAGAAGAATCGTTATATCAAATCCTTAATTATATCTATCAACAGAATCAAGGGAATGTCGTTGTATCATATAGTAAAGTTGGAAAACGGTTTGGCATATCCAAGGTGACCACAGGAAAACGTATTTCAGAATTAGAACGAAAAGGACTCGTGTCAATTAGATTAAAAGGAAGAATGAAATCAATTCTTGCGACCAAAAAAGCAGAAGATTTAATTGAAAAAAGGAATAAAATAGAATAGAAGAAGAAAAAGGATAAAAAAAGAAAATTGTTTTTTTAAGCATATAATCTATCTAAAATAGGGTATACTCTTCCACCACAAAAAGGGCAAGCTGTTTTTCTGGTGAAAAAGTGTGCTTTACATTGGGTGCAAACAAAGTCGTCCATTTTGTATCACTGTATGAAAAGGCAAAACCAACCTATATAAATATGACGTTTTTATAATCGGTATTTGCCGAATGATGGTAGTTGAATTTTTGAACAGTATTCGGGATACATAAAACTATATTCATTACAACAAAAAAAAGATAATTTTGAGAAAAAATGAAAAAAGAAAAAAAGTGGTGATGTGTTTATGCTGAAATGCCCCACGCAAAGAGGGCTGAACCAACAAAACACGTTTTACTATTCATATTCTCCAGTAATGGTGGAATATAAATATACAAACCAACGAAACCGATCATAATACCGATTTGTTTCTGAAGTAAAACCTGTGTTGGTGCGGAAGTTAAGCCGTTTCCCCAGATAACAGTTGCACCGTTATCACCTGGATAATTCCAAACGCTAACCAATTTTTTTAATTGAACGCGTCCGTGATACCGGCTTAATAATTCTCGACCTTCTCCAATACTAACGATTGGATTACCAGGTAATTTTGACATTAAGCCAAAATTATCGAATAATTTATCATCACGGTTAAATAAATCACGGATCCGATTAACAAGGTCAGTGGAACGTCTATTCGTACTCCTTAATGAATCCATCAGATCAACGAGTGAGTTCACATCAGATTTTGAAAGTGAAATAATCCGTGAACCAAGTTTACCATCAGCTGAAATCGACCTGATTGTGACTGGAATCATTGTCTCTTTTTCTTCAATTGCAGCACTGTTCATTGGCGTGAAACTCAATCCGATAAACAATGCGATTATTCCTATTGCAAGTGCTTTTTTCATGGTCATAATACTCACATATCCCCGATATAGTACATTTATATATTTGATAAATATTTAAATTTTTCCCCATTAATAATTATTTGCCGAATAAAATTATTTAGGAGAAAACCTTTAGGAGGATTCTCGTCTTTTAAACATTGATTTGAGTTCTTTTAAATCATTTTGAATTGTTTTTATCTCCTCTGTTTTTTCTTTTTCAATTTCTTGCATGATATCCGAAAGGGGAGCTTTTAAACTGTAAATGTAAATAGGACGACCCTTTCCCTCCTTCTTTTGATTCCGCTTTGTTATCCAACCACGATCAGATAATTCTTGCATAGCAATACTTACTTCTGGCTGCCGTAACTCAGCACCTTTTTCAATATCGGATGAACGGCATTCATCTACTTCAGAAACATACAGAAGTGTCTTTGCTAGATTCTTTGGAACTCCTAAATCATTAAATATGTTTATGATTTCATGATCCTTTGGAGTAAGTTTATGGGTTGAATCCCTCTTTTTTCCTTCTCTATTACCCATTTATATAGCCTCATGATTATAATATATAAAAAGTATTTAAATTTTTTCTAAAATATTAAATAAATATATATTTATAAGTGCGCTGGAGACATAAAAAAACAAAAAAAATTGAAAATCAAGATAAAAAAGAACAGAAAAACCCTTATTCTAGTTGTAATGATTCAACAATTCTTCCCATCTCAATACCCGTTGTAAGGGAGCCAAACACTGCTCCATGACTATTAGCAACCAATCCGCTCCCAATTAAGGGAACTCCATGATTCACTGTTCCAATCATTACGGGAACATCAAAAACAGATTCCAAAACTTTTTTCTCCTCTTCGGTTACTTTTGGATGACATAACACTCCTTTATTAGTTGCAACCGCTGCCATTCCAACTGTTTCTAATCCCGCAATCGTCCCCCTGGTAAAAGATATCTCTAAACAATCTTCGATATCTTTAACCGTTTTTTTCTTAATTTTTGGATGAATTAATCCACCAAAATCATTTACTAATAAATCATTTCCCACCGCATTAATCGTATCTTCAATAGGTAACACAGAAAAACCGTTAGATTCAAGTAAACAAATTTCAGTTTCATTAATGATATTTGAGACGACAACACCATGTTTATTGCACGCAAGCAAAGAACCAACAATCGTTGCATCAGCAATTTGTAATTCAATAAATCTCGTTTGTAAGGCTGAAGACACTCGTTTTAAAATTTTCTTTGGAAGTGCTTTTCGAATAAGACATACTTCATCAGTTGCCTTACAAAATACTCCAATATTGGGGTTTTCAAGGAAATCTAATCGCTGAAATTTTGATTGCTGATTAAATCGTGGTTGTTTCATAGTTTCACCAAAAACCAATCAATAGCTGCACATAACATGACAATTGACTGATCATCATACCTTTTTTTCATAAGACTCAAGAAAGAGTCCTTTAAAACATTATCCCTTATCATCAGATAAAAAAGAATGAAAAAAATGTTTTCCATCATTGATACGATGGTCAAGACTATATTATTGTCCAAGTATTAAATTTAGGCTTTCTCTTCAAGTTTTTGTTGGAATTGTTCTACGACTTTTCGAACATTCACTGTTCGTCGCCTTTCTTGTAATTGTTTTATACGTTCCTCTTCATGATCAACCATTTTTGACATAAAAAACGTCCTCACATCTATAACTTACGGTACTTCTTCTTTAAATACTTTTTCCCTTTTTCCTTTGATTACAGACCATTAGAATAGAAAAAAGAAAAAAATCAATCCATTAACATACATTAAGATCGATCTTTTTTTGTTGACTTTTCAGTTGATTCAGCGGTTTTCTTAGAAGATGAGGATTCTTGAGATTTCTCAGCTGGTTCCGTGTCTTCTTTTGTAGGTTTTTTCTTTTCCTCGATAGGTTCTTCCTCTTCTTCACTAGTTTCTTCAGATTCTTCTTCTGCTTCCTCTTCCTCTTTTGATTCCTTTGCCTGTTTCTTCTTTTTTAATTTCACATCGCCGTCAGCAGTAGGAACAACTTCATAATCATCAGTTCCTGCTTCATCAACTTCTTCTTCAGGAATTTCTTCTTTGCGTAAAATGGGTTGTTTTTTCGCTCTTTCCTCTTGTAATAGTTCACGACGCGATTTTTCAAATTCAAGCTCTGGTAGATAGACTTCAACAACACCGTCTTCAAATCGAACAGCTTTCACTCGAATCTTACTTGGCATTTTATATTTGCCTTTACTCCAAACAGCGTTATTTAATGATTCATCAATCCAAATGTCGTTTTCTTCAACTTTCATATGGCGATTAATATATTGTTTCACTCGTTTAATCGCAGTAGGAGCTGCATTTGAAGCAGGAAAGTACTTTTTCTTTAGAGGAATAACATATATACGTTCGGTTTCTTCTGCCATAGTAATCAAGATCTTTTCAATTTGTTTCTACGCCAATGACGTGTTTTTGGATGTCTTGTGAATCGTCTGTTTGTCCGAATCATAATCCAAGCTGGGACACGACGATTGCTTTTAGTCGCCTTGTTTAATCGATTTTTCTTGCCTAATGATTTATGCGTTGACATACGCCATTACCTTCTCCTTATATTGATATCACGCTTCTTAGGCATGATTTTTCGTAATAACTCGCGTAATTGTGCATCGGTTATTTTTTGTTGTAACCGTCCACTTTGTGCAAGCATGATCAATTGATTCTCAATTTGTTCGCCAATCTGTGGGCGAGCAAGTTTAATGTTAGACAACCGTTGTTTCGCATCGGTTGTTAGGATACTTCGAAGAATTGATTTTTTTTGTTCTTCTAATTGTTCCTTCTGAGCTTGTTGTTGATCCTCAGATTCTTCACTTTCGAGTTTTTGTTGAAGTTCTTGAGCTCTTTTCTTCCGTAATTGTTCAAGTTCGTCATCCATACTTTATTAAATCCCTTCTTTAATATTTTTCTAAGCCGGGATATTGATTCTTCACTTGTTTCAATATATCGTGAGCAGTATTATCAAGGAATTGCCGTCCTTTTGGGGTAATACTTCGTCCTTTTCCTTTGATTTTCTTAAGATATCCTGCAGATTCAAGTTGCTGTATAGCTCGACGAGTTATCGATCCACTACCCGTCTTTGCTTTATGTGGTTTTGAACCTCTGTTTAGTTTTCCGCCATACGCGCTACGAAGATGTTGTGTTCCAATAGAGTTACTCATATAAATTTTACGAAGAATAGATGCACAACGAAGGTACCACCAGTTATCTGGTTCAGGACCATTTTCCCGGGCTACACTGGTTTTTGAGTACATATTTGATTCAGGCAATGAAATCGCCTCTTGTTTTTCTAATCTTTTAGCGACCTCATTAATGAATTCTTTTGCAGGTACATCATATATTGTTGTCATAGGTAATCATACTCCCAAATTAATATAAATATATGTGAAGTAGGTATCGGTAATAAACATTCATTATTTAAGTATAGCGGCTCATTATTGATGGGGTTTATAGGGATAGCGTGTTTGTTTGTTGCAATGAAAACATGTTATGGTTTTCATTCCGTGTTGTATTCGTACTCGGCACGTTATTGAGGGGAGGAAATAGTGGTAACAGTGTTTACAGAAGCGTTGTTTATAATCTTTTGGGAGTCTCCAGGTTGTTTTCATTGCGATATTCCTCGCTATTCGAACTGCATTATGAGCAAATTTAAGTTTTCCTAATTTTGCTTGTCGTTCTGCAAAAGAAAATAATCGTTCAATTCGGTGTTGAGCGATTTCTTGCTGCTTTTGTTTCTGAATCTTTCGAGCCATATTTTAAAACACGTTATCAAATTATGATTAATAATTCAATTGGTTGCTTAAAAAATAAAAAAATTGAAAAAATAATAAAAGCTAGATTGATACGCCTTCCGGATTGAGTAAATCACTAATCAAATCGATAAAATCCTGAATTATTTGGAATAATGATTGAAGAGCGTTGATAAGAACTTGGACTAATTGAACAATACTCATTAAAGTATTAACAACTTCTATAAGTTTTATAACAAGGTTAATTATACTTAATAAGAGTTGCCAAATGAGATCAAAAATCCCTTGAGGGAGTTGTTCGCCTATCGTTTTAAATTTTTCTACCTGTTGGTTGGCATTGTCTATTATGTCCATTACTGGCTTACTTTGCGTGGTTGGAACCGCTGTTACCGTAGAAATCATAAGAAGAGTAACAAATAAGGCCCCGATTATTAATACCCCTTTTTTCATTGGAAATAACCCAAAAAATATTATGAAGTCATAACTATTTAAATATTTCTTAGATTATCTAAAAAAGTCATTTTAATAAAGAGAATGAACCTGAATAAATAAAAAAATGTTACATTTTTAGATACCATTCAACTGCTTTTTCAAACATCTGATCCCAAGTTGAAAAACGAGTATGTTCTTTCACATACCGATTGATCTTTCTATCTGGAAGTGATGCAATTTCCTCTTGAGATATGTTTTCTAAGGATTCAGAAAATAAATCACAATTACTTATAAAATCAGAGAATGTTTCAAAACAGGTATATTTCTTCATGAACTGTCCTGAAAAAAGATTTTGTAATAATGATTTCTGATGCTTGTCTATTTGATTAGTAGAATCCTCTTGCTTAAAAAACAATTTTTTTTCATCAATAGATGCTCCACAACAGGAACACACATAAATTGGACTAAGAGCTCCTTTTAATGCATACATTGGCTTATTACATTCGGGACAACGTATGCTTGTTTCACTTTCTTGTTCAGTATCCATCTTTCCTTCCTCTTTAATAAATAGCATTTATTATTCAAATATAAAACCTTATGTTGAAAAATTTACAAAAAAGAAAAATGATTATAATTCACTCATTTTGATTAAAAATCTAGAAATGATCAAATGAAATACAAATATAATTTTTTTAGAAGTATTTGGTACAAATGAAACATATAAATAGAGGGTACTCTCATAATAGAATTGAACATTCTTTATTGGGGAATAAGAGATATGAACAGAAAATATGTCTTTTCAATTGCAATAGCACTGCTTTTTCTATTACTACCATTAACAACACTTGGTGAATTTTCCAATGATGGAACGACGGTTACAGTTACCATCAATACGATTCGTTCACTTGAAAAATCAGATCTTCAATTTTGGTTCGAGAAAATATTTGATGAAAATTCAGATCCAGATTTTTATTTAAAAATATGGATTGATGATGAATTATTTGTTAGCAAAACATATTGGAATACCAAATATTTATACGATTTAAATTACCAAGTAAGTAAGAAAATAGATCCTAACACCTACAATGTACCGATAACAATACAAGTATGGGAAGCAGCAGATGAAGGATCAATTGTTGATCGTCTCTGTGATCTGAATCAGGATACAGGAGACACACAGGAAGCTTATGAGGTGAATTTGAATTATCTTGTTCAAACGGGTCATTGGACTGGAGATGACGAACATGGTGATCCAAGCGGATACGGTAGATTAAATGGATGTGATGATGGAAGTTATTACGAACAAGAATTAGATGTTGAACTCTGGTTTGATATTACTCAAACCGATCCTGATGGCGATGGTATTCCTAGTTGGGTAGAAGAGAATTGGTATGGAACTGATCCATTTGTTGATGACACAGGCAGGGATGATGATAATGATGGTGTTCCTATTGAATGGGAATGGAAATGGGGTTATGATCCATTTCATTTTGAGGATCATAAAAATTTAGATTCTGATGGAGACAGTATTTCCAATTGGGAGGAATATTACATGAGAAACTGGCAATCTGATCCATATCGAATCGATTTATTTGTTGAAATGGATCAAATGAAAGGTCCTGATGGAAACGAATTGTTTCCTGAAGGAGCAAAAGAAATTTTATACACTGCTTACAATCGTCAAAACGTCGTATACCATTTGGATGATGGCAAGATGGGTGAAGAATCCAGAGCTGATCTTATTGCTTTTGATGAACTTACTGAAATTGTATGGAGCGAACAAGATGAGCTTGATGAAATGTATGAAACCTATTTCCTCAATCAACCTGATGCTGACATCCGACGAGGAATTTTCCATTATGGCATTGTCATCTATCAAAGTTCACGAGTGAATGGAAATGCGTTTGGATCAAATCGTTATCAGATTTCAGCGAAAGGATTGGAAGAAAAAACAAAGGAGCCATTCTTAAAACTCTTTTCAAATAAGGATATCGTGTTTGCAAGTGCGTACATGCATGAGATGGGACATAGTCTTAATTTTAGACCACTTCCAGGTCATAATAAAATGAGTTATTATCCTTGGCAAATAGGATTCTGGCTTAGTCGATCCTATAAAAGCTGTATGAACTATGGATACATGTTTTATACGGTTGATTACTCTGATGGTACACATGGTTTAAGGGATTATAATGACTGGGAACGAATGGATCTAAGTTATTTCGAACAAGACTGGTAACTATTTCTCTTTCTTTTTCATCTTCTTTTTTTTTTACTCAATGAATTAGGTAACGTTCTGCCCTTTTCTAGTAGTAAAATTAGTGAAATGGATTGTGAACCTTAAAAAAGATTTGTAAACTAGTTAAGGAGCATTAGGTACGATTAAGACTTGTGTTCGGTCATTGGTTTCATTTGGGTCTGTTGGATAGGAATGATCTATTTCAACAGTTACCCAGATACCTTCGAAAATAATGCGAAACATTTCTTTTGTTGCATTGTAAAATTCCCTCCATTCATCAACTTCTCTGACCCAACTTCTGCCTTTATCAAATGGGGGTGCCAGACATCCTGGTTGTGGCCAAATGATACTAGAATTCAACCATGCTGAATCCGGTCCTGATGCATAATATCCACTAAGTCGACCAACAGCAAGACTGTCAATCTCATCGTGATCTTCTGTCATGGAACATTTATCTAATAGATAGTTTCTCCATTCAACCGCATCTGCTTTTCCTACATCATAATTCACGTTATTGCCGGTGTACACTCCAGGAATATCAGAACAATCACGGTTTGGCATACCATCTGTTACAATATTTACAACTTGTCGGTTGTTCACATCGAATTCATCTGAATTATACATCGTATCAGCTGCTAGTTTTAATCCACATGCAAGAGGTGTTCCTCCATTTCGTTGTTTTAAGGTGGCGATCTCATGAGCGACACTTAAATAATTCCAAAATGATACGACAATCGGATCAATTTCAAGAAATGCTCCATTTTGAGCGAATTGAATAATACTTAGTTCAACTGATCGATCATGAGGAAACACTGTTGGATCAATTAGTGCAATGGATAGACCTGTGCGCATGATATTCCAATCTGCACTTTTCACACTTCCTGAGCCATCTACGAGAATACATAATTGGGTTAATTCTTCTTCTGCACCAGTTCCGATAAATTCTGATGTAATCTGTAATTCCACAGAAGCATGTTTCAATTGTAACTCTCCGAGATCCCAGATACCAGTACTTGGATTGTACGTTCCTTTTTCAACAAAGTGACTTTCATAGCTAAATGATTCAGGGAGTTGAAAGAGGACAGACACATTTTCAGCATCAACAATTCCTTCAGGATTTAAAACTGAAATGGTAAACATAACTCTTTGACCGAGATGTGGTGATGAATTATTTGTCATAATTCTTACTTCAACATCACTGACCACGTCAAGGTCTAGATTTCCAATGAATGCAATATTGTTGATTTGTTCATCAACAGCAATGATATCTGCTTCTACATTTTCATAATCTGAAATATTTTCCAAAGGGAAAGGAACTCTGATACGTTCACCAAGTCCCCAGTATCCATCTGCTCGAGCTTCAGCGGAAAGATTCTCTTCAAGATTAATATGTAACGTTTTGTTTTTAAACATGATATCAAGTGAAATATGTTCAATAGGTAGATTTTCTCCACCTCGATGTTCGATGACCATGTCTGTTCCCTCTACTGTTCCAACAACGGTAACATACCGTTGATTAACTGGTCCGTCATCTGAAAGAACGTTCATGTATACAACTGACATTGCACCAATAGCGATGATTAACAGTAAAATCGTCCCGATGATGGGACTTACTGCCCTCTCAGTTCTTTTTTCTTTCATGTTTCTATCAACTTACATCTCAATTTATTCTATCCATCCTGGTGAAATTTGAGCAAAAATTTTAACTTCTTTAATGTGTACTGTTGGAAAAGGAGGATTGTTATTTACATCATGAAAGGTGAGGGTGACAGATTCATCTGTTGATGTTAAGGTATATTCATTAGAGGTAAAACCACTATCAACTTGTTTTAACGTGCTATTTAATGCTATCTTCCAAGCATTAGGATATTTTGTATAAATCGTTATATCCGTGGTAAGAGGAAGATCATGAGTTTCAACGTCGTCTACTTGAGTTTGAACTGAGGTGATCCCATATCCTGAAGCAGTACGTTTTCCAATGCTACTATTCAAATTGATAATGGTAAATGAAAGGTTTTGACCATATGTTGTCACAAAAAATGTTGGTTTTCCAATTAACATGTTTGCATCATATTGATTAAGGATTAATGCACCGTTTTCATAAATGTAATTCTGTGGAACAAAATAGGAGTTTCCTGCTTCAAATTTTAACGAACCCATACTCAAGTAATATTGCTCAGGATCATCTACATCACTGTTAATGGTAATATTATATGAATCTTTAAGAAGTTCTAACCGACCAAATGTTCTTCCACTATTTAAGATAGGTAATTCTTTACTACCTAATGTAAACCATGATGAAAGAGATGTTTGTTGTTCTATTAACGCTTGTAAATCCACGTTTTGTTTAAATGAAGCGAATTGATTAGCCACTTGATCCATGTGAGCAGCCTCTTGTTCTTCAGTCCACTCTGGAACGTACGCATTGTTAACCATTACTGTGACTGAGACGGCTAATCCAATAAGTAAGACAGTAACAACAATACCGACAACGGCTTCTTCATCCATTTTTCTGTGTGTTACTTTCATTTTTTTCACCTTTTTTTATCCAATGACATATGTACAACTTTCATCTGCATCCTCTGGCCAATCTTCGACATCATCTCGAAATCGGCCAATGCTAATAAATTCATAATAACCGAGATCTTCTCCAAAATCAAAATTCCAATACCATTGAGGTTCTTCATCGCTGTCCCATTTTTCCCAACTATTTCCTCCAGTGTCTTCCCAGGATATAATACGTGGTTCAGAGTCTACATGTTTTCTTACACGAACAGCATCCCAAAATTGATAGTCTCTACCATACACAAATAATCCATGATAACCAGAATCATATACATCCAAGTTCATCTCTGTTGTTGTTTGAGGAGTTCCCTCATAGTATTGTTCTTCAGTATAGAGTAATCCAATGATTTTTCCATCTTTATTTTTATATCCACTTATAAAATACCATTGACTATTGGATACTTGATAATCTCCATCAACTCTATTTGCACCACTATGCAAAGTATCTTTTCTTATTTGCGGTGAATCATCTTCTCTTGCATCAATCGTCACTTGATAGCCTTTATTCTTTCCAGGTTCACAACAAAACGCAATAGCAGGTCCTAATCCATCATTTCCACTCCAACCACTCTCAATTTTTACCCAGGTACCAAATTCATATTCTTCTGCATTAAACTCTTGATCATTTTGCATTTGGATTCTATAAGTTTCAGATGAATCGGTATGTCCTGCACATGCTGAACCTTGTTTCGCATCAGTAAACTCTTGAACGAGTTGAATTCCATGATCTCCCGATGTATCAAAAATAAAGGATGATTCTTCAAATCCTTCAAATGATGAAAATGTTGAAAATGGATCGGAATTAGAAGAAGCTACAGGATTGTCATAATAAAGATAACAAGATACATTATTTGGAGCAGCAGGAATAGAATCGATAGAAACCCAGAATAATGCTTTATCTCCATTCTTTTTTTGTTCAAGATAATAAGGTAATTCCTTTCCAGTTTGAGTAATAAAACGAATATCATCAAAATCATTTTGACAACTATCATTTAAATAAACATGCCGAGCTGAATCAGACCCCATTCCATAATGAACTGTAATTGGAAGTGGATAATCAATTACCTCTCCACTAGGCGATCCTGCCACAGTGAATTCCTTTCGTTTATCCCAATTATTATTCCACCAGTTTCCTTCACCACCACTTGTCACCCATGTTGAACCACCATCAGTGGAATACCGATAATACAAAGTGACGTTATCCAAATCTGGATCTCCTGTCGCTGAAATATTAAATGGCGATTCACTACCAGTAATCGTATCCGGAAGATCATTCACCCAAGTATTCAGATTCACTGTGGATGTTGTAAATTCAAGAGTATTTCCAATTTTTTGAGTTCCTTCGACATTCATCACAGCTTTATATTCATATGTTTGATCAATTTCAAGAGTGGAAATTGGTTGCATTAACATCCCATATCCACTTTTACTTTCAGGTGTGGTGTTTGTCCAAGAATCACCTGATTCTGCTTTACGGTAAGAAAAAAATAGATTCCCTGATGATGTTACAAAATCATACCGCATAACTAACGTAGCTTGGCGTTTACTTGTTCCTAATGCCTGCATAGTTTCAACGTATGCAGAACTATCGGAGTACCCTTTTTGCAACACGGCACTACTCACAATTGAATTACTATCTTCATCAATAATTAAAGCATCAATATATGTATCATTTATGTTATAAATTGGATGGATTATTTTTTCTCCCATTTCCCATTCGTCTCCAACATCATAGGAAGAAATGGTTTTCTCTTCAACGAATTTGCCTTTGTGAATGAGGATAGTATTACTCCCAGAAATTGGTTCTCCACCCATATGATAAAAAACGATTTGATTATTTTCGGTATCTAAGGATCCTACGATATATGCTGATGGCGTTGAAACTGGAGCTGGAGCGGAAAGAACCGAATAATATACCACAGAAAATAGACTAACCGCAATACCAAGAAGAAGCATAGTTCCAATGATTTCTGTGACTCCACGATTATTTGAATGAATATTTCGTTTCATCTTCATTAAATCACTCCAAGAACGAATTTAAACACAATCCAACTTATCAACACTAAAATGAAAATATGTTTTACACTTGATTGCAGATGGCCATCTTCAAAGATTCCTGCAACAAGGCCTGTTCCCATACTTTGAGCAACCGTAGCAAAATAAAACACTTGAATAATTGTTTGTTGACCAACCAGCTCACCACCACCCATTGTTCCAGCAAGTCCTTCCGCTTCCTCACCAGTAATCGTTGGAATGAACACACCAGCAAGAATCGCTATAATCGCCATAAACACAAGCATTGCTACATAAATCACAACCACATAAGAAAGCATGTTAACACGACGTTCACCTTCAAGTTGCTTAATCTCGAGTGCATCTTCAGATGCAACATCAAGTACGTCAGCAACATTACCACCACTCTTACTTGCTTCAATAATTAAAGAAATCGTCCGTCTGACTGCCGTGGTATTCACTCGTTTGGAAAAAGCGGTGAGCGCTTCTTCAACACTACTACCCCATGAGATTTGTTGAGCAATCTTTTTTATTTCTTTAGTTAACAATCCATAACTTCCTTTTGAAGTAAACAAGATTGCTTTGGTAAATGTCATCCCTGCCCGACGGGACGAAGCTAAGTCTCTGACAAAATCAGGAAATATAGCATCAATTTTCCGTACCCAGTTATAATGAACGTATTCATACATGCCATAAATACCAGTTCCAGATAGAATCGCGAAAATGAAAAAATCAATTGGTTCTGCAAAACCAAATGAGACGATGTTTAAGGATGAAAGTATTCCTAAGATGAGAAAAATACTGACCAGGACTGCTGATACAACGTATACGATTATTTTATTTAACTCTCCAGATAAGATCATTTTTTTGATCATATTTTGTTGGGGAATTTTACTCATTTTTTATCCCTCCAATGACATCATTCTAATAACAGCTGCAAAACCGAGATGAACCAGCGGTACGATCATAAACACCATTATATAAAGTAACATCATTTGACTCGTATCTCCACTTATAATCATCATCAATGGAATCACGATGAACAACAATAAGATACCGGCAACCGCTGCAGTCACATAACTTTCAGCCATAATTCCGAGGCTTTCAATCGTTTGTTTTTGTTTTTGACGGTTTTCAACCATAAACTGTTTAGCCTTTGCTGAGAAAAAAGATTTTAATGAACCACCTGAGGTTACGGTGACAATTAATCCTTGTAAAAATTCTTTGAATTTTTCAGATGGTGTTCGATGCATATTTTCTCGTATGCTAGAAAGAATATCTTTTCCAAGTAATGTTGCATCTCGGTAAATCCAAGATGCTTCCTTTTGTACTTCTCCATAAATTGATTGTTGTGATAAACTTTTAAAAATTTCAGTTGGAGTTACTCCAGCAGAGGACATTGCTGCAACAAAATTAAGTGCATATGAAAGATTCATATCGATTTTTTTTCCTCTACTATTTGCTTTCAAAGAGGGTAGTTTTAGAAAAAAACCATAAGCGATCAGACTACCCAGTGCTGATAATCCTATGAGGCTTAATGAAAAGATTGGAGTTAACGTTGTGTTCAGTATTGGTAACATGATTGCAGAAACAAAGAACAGTACACTAAGAAGAACGATGAAACTAATAATTGTATACATTAACCCCTCTGCCATATAGACATCTGCATTTACGGAAATATGAGCGGATTGTAAATCCTGTTTTAATTTTTCACTTGCGTGCTTATGAGTAAACACGCCAAACCAAGCGTATGCTTTCTGTTGAATAGTTGATAACATATCCCATACTCACCTATTTTTTCAATTTTTTAAATGTTGATTTTAATTTTTCTTTGTTAATTCGAATACGTAATTTTTTAATTTTTTCAAATATACTTTTTATTCCTTTCTTCCTCTTTGTATAAATACTGTTATCAATTGTTTTAGAAGAAGGAGTAATTGCTTTTTTGGATGTATGATCAGAAATTTTCTTATTTTGAAATAGTTTCTTTTTTAGTAAAGTTTTAGATTGATCTGTTGATTTATTTTTCAGTTTTTGATCGATTTCTTTTTCCACATCTTCGACATTTCTCAGTTTTTTATTTTGGTCTCTATCCTTTCCAATTTTTTTCTGAGCAATTTCTTTTTCCTCATTTTGTACATTTTCAACAGTTCTCAATTTTTTGTTTTGATCTGTATCTTTATCCTCTTTATCTTGAGCAATTTCTTTTTCTACATTTTCAACTTTTCTTGGTGTTTCGTTCTGATTTTTATTCTTATCATTTTTTTCCTTTTCGATTTCTATTTTTGTATTATCGTAAAAAAATTCGATTTCTTTTTCTTCCTCAGTTCCTGGTTGATAACCTGGTAAATTTTTTTCTTTTTGTTGCGTCTCTAACGTTTCTCTAGTTTGTGAGAAATACGATGCAGGATTCTTTGTTGCATATGGAATCCTTTGATTTAACTCTGGAGCAGATTTATGTTTACTATGAATTTTTTCTTTTTTCGTTGATTTTTTTTCAATTGGCTCTGATTTCGTACTTTTTTGACTTTGATGATGCTGTGTTTGAATGGATTTTTTTTCATTTTCCTTCTTTGAAAATAGAGAAACGAGCAGTGAGTTTTTCTCTCGTTTTGTCTTTTTAATTTCTGCAGCTCTTTTATTGTGTGTAATAACATCTGGTATCTCTAAAAGAGATTCATACTTTGATTCAGTTGAGAATAATGATTCTTTTATTTCATCTTCAATTTTTTCAGGTTCTTTGGTGATTAAATGAAGGACTTTTTCAGGTGTTTCTGTGTATTTTGCCAATATATTTGAAACATCAGTGAATTCTCTAATGTGATACGTGTTCATCCATTGAAGAATTTCAGCTCGTTGCCGTAATTCCTTTGTCATCTCCTGAGTATTCATGTCTAATTGGGATCGCACTTGCTCAAGGATAAAGCTTTTACCGGTGTACAAAAACTCATCTTGTTGAGGATCCCATTCAAATACAGTATTTGTAAGTACTTCATTAGTTTCATTATCCACATTTAATAATTCCACGACTTTGATACATCGTCGTTGCTGTTTATCTTGAGTTTTCTGATTCCGCATTAGTAACACTATATCCAGAGACTGAAGCATGGTTCGAGGAATGTTAATTGGTTTTCCTTCCAATCGATGAATAAGCGCTTGCGTTGAATCTGCATGCACTGTTGAATATGTGGTATGTCCTGTTGCCATGGCTTGGAAGAGAACATATGCTTCCTTTCCTCGTATTTCTCCAACAAGGATGTATTCTGGTCGTTGTCTGAGGGCTGCTTTCATCAAATCAAATAAATCGATTTCACCAACCATCCGATCATTTACCACTTCACCAAAACCAGATCGTGTTACACCAGGAATCCAGTTTGGATGTGGAAGGTTGATTTCTCTGGTTTCTTCGATGCTTACGATTTTTGATTCTCTAGGAATGAAAAGTGCTAATGCATTTAATGCACTTGTTTTTCCTGATGCTGTTCCTCCACTGATCAAAGCGTTGAATCCATGTTCTACCGCCATCCAAAGATAAGCAATCATTTTAATTGAAAACGTATCATAATCTATGAGATCAACTGGAGTGATCGGATTCGCTCTGAATTTCCGAATAGTAAAAGTACTCCCACGAGTCGTGATTTCGCCACGTAACGTCATCTGGATACGAGATCCATCAGGCATCGTAGCATCTAACATAGGATCGGATACACTGATATGTTTTCCACATTTTTGAGCAAGTTTGATCACAAATTTAGCTAACGAATCATCATCAAAAAATACGATATTTGTCTCAAGAGAACCAAATTGTCTTTGATAAATAAACAATGAAACTTCAGAACCATCACAACTAATATCTTCAATAAATGGATCCTTCATCAACGGATCAATATCGTCATATCCAAGGAATTTCTTTTTTAAATAATACAATAATTTTTCCCATGCAACTCCATCGACAACAATTTCATATTTCCGTAAGATATCTTCAACTGCATTTTCTAAATAGGATTCAGCATCCTCACCAAGTTCATCTAATCGAACATCTAACGTTTTAATAATGGTTTCTTTTAAAAAAGACAATATCTCTTTATCCTCATCACTTAAGAAAGGTTCCAAAACAACATATCGTTTTTTCAAAGTCTCTTTTTCTTTTAAAATAGAAATGAATGAAAATGGTTTATTTAATGCATAAAAATCTAATTCCTCAACTTCAGTAGATACCAAAGGCACTGTTGTATCTTTTTTACATGTAGGACATTTCACAACTTTTTCGCTATTATCTCCTTTTACTCGTAATGGTTTATTACAATATGAACAGAGAATCGTCCTATGATCCATGAGTATCCGTCTCAATTTTTACCATTAAACCCTCTTTATTTTCATAATATTGCGCAGTGGAAATAGCAACATCCTCAAACTGAGTGATATTTTTTTCAACCATCCACTCTAAAATTTTCGCCCTTCGCTGCAATTCCTCAGTTATCGATGCATGATCCATGTTATTTTTCGCTCTAATTTGTTCTAAAATATAGCTTTTACCAGAATATTTATACTTATCTTTGATTGGATCCCAACGGAACACTTCGTTTGTTAACAATTCTTTAGTGGTTGGATCAATATCAATAATTTCAATGATTTGTTTACATCGACGTGCTCGTTTATTTTTCACTCGCGTAATCGTTTGTAAACATACAATATCTAAAGATTGCAACATTATACGAGGAATATTAATTGGCTCGCCTTCTAATCGATGAATTAAAGATTTCGTTGAATCTGCATGCACTGTTGAATATGTGGTATGTCCAGTTGCCATGGCTTGGAAAAGAACATATGCTTCCCTTCCTCGTATTTCTCCAACAA
>CAZOPW010000009.1:0-43487 GCA_964581795.1 uncultured Thermoplasmatales archaeon
TATCTAATGAAATAATGCCATCCCAGAAAGTCCTCATCTAAAAGATTTAAATATGAAAAGCTGTATACTGCCATACCCTTCTTAAGTAGGTATAACTATGGGCAAAGGAATCAATGCAGCACGAAAATTGAAAAACAGCAGAAAAAAACATCGTTGGAACGATCGATATTACAAAAAACGTGTACTCCACTTGAAAGAAAAAGCTGATCCATTAGAGGGTACCAGTCAAGCACGTGGAATCGTTATTGAAAAAGTTGGTATCGAAGCAAAACAGCCCAACTCTGCTATTCGAAAATGTGTAAAGGTCCAACTTATTAAAAATGGACGGCAAATCACTGCTTTTGCACCCGGCGATAATGCAATTAGTTTCATTGACGAACATGACGAGGTCATGGTTGAAGGAATAGGTGGTCGTATGGGGCGAAGTTATGGTGATATTCCTGGTGTCCGATTCAAAGTTATCAAAGTAAATGATGTTTCTCTTAAAGAAATGGTAAGAGGGAAAATTGAGAAAGCAATGAGACGATAAAGATGGCTGAAAAAACAAGTGAAAAAAAACAAATGCATTTCTTTCCTTCACTCGAAAAATATAACCAAGAGGAAGTTGTTGTTGAAGATAAGGGACTTGCTCGATATATCAATCTTGACACTGAAAACATTTACCTTGGCGCAGTCTTTGCTAATAAAATGTTTGCCAAATCAAAAATCCCTGTCGTTGAGCGGTTAATTAATAATATTATGCGAACAGAAATGTATAACGGAAAAAAAATCAAGGCGTACAAGGTGGTTCGTGCTGCTTTTCAAATTATTGATAAAAAAACGAAAAAGAATCCGTTGCAAATCCTTGTTCATGCAATTCAAAACGCAGCACCAAAAGAAGAAGCGACACGACTTCGTTTTGGAGGAATCCTAGTTCCTAAAGCAGTAGATACTGCTCCACAGCGACGGCTTGATATTGCTCTGAGAAATATTTGTACTGGTGCAGTGAATGCATCACATAAAAACAAAAAACGTATTGAAGAAATTCTTGCTGATGAAATTATTAAAGCATCGAAAAATGATGTCTCTTCCTTTTCAGTTGCTAGAAAAAATGAAATAGAACGAGTTGCAAAATCAGCACGATAATTAGAATTCTATATTGTACTTTACCAAATTAAAAGATCTTTCGAGGTTGTGATTTATGGGTAAAAAAGAAGATAACATTAAAAAAGCAAAACATTTGATGAATAAATTAGATAATATTCGAAACATTGGCATTGCTGCTCATATTGATCATGGAAAAACCACGCTTTCTGATAACTTGCTTGCTGGTTGTGGGATGATGAGTGAGGATCTTGCCGGAAAACAATTAGCACTTGATTTTGATGAACAAGAATCAGAAAGAGGTATCACGATTGATACTGCTTCAGCATCAATGGTTCACGAATTTGAAGATAAAGAATATTTAATTAACTTACTTGATACTCCGGGTCACGTTGATTTTGGTGGAGACGTTACTCGTGCGATGCGAGCAGTTGATGGTGCTATTGTTGTAGTGTGTGCTGTTGAAGGAGCGATGCCACAGACAGAAACGGTGATTCGTCAAGCATTAAAAGAAAACGTTCGACCAATCTTGTTTATTAACAAAGTTGATCGGTTAATCAATGAATTGAAAGTTACACCACAACAAATGCAGCAGCAATTTGTTAAAATTATTACCAAATTCAATCAACTTCTTAATAAAATGGTCCCTGAGCAATTCAAAGGTAAATGGGATGTGAAAGTTGAGGATGGAACAGTTGCTTTTGGTAGTGCGTATTATAATTGGGCGATTTCAGCTCCATACATGCAAAAATCCGGGTTAAGTTTCACTGATATTTACGATTATTGTAACAAAGACGAGCAGAAGGCACTTGCAAAGAAAACTCCAATTCATGAAGTATTACTTGATATGGTGGTTGATCATCTTCCATCACCAAAAATCGCGCAAAAATATCGTATACCAAATATTTGGCGTGGTGATGAAAACTCAAAACTTGGAAAAGGAATGATGAACACGGATGAACACGGACCACTTGCATTAATGATTACAAAAATAGTGATGGATCCACACGCTGGCGAAGTTGCTGTGGGTCGTATTTATAGTGGAAACGTTGAACGTGGTAAACAAGTGTATGTTGCTGGTATGCCAAAGATGAACCGGATTCAACAAGTGAATCTTATGGTTGGAGCTGACCGAATTCCTATTGAGAACGTAAGCGCTGGTAACATTGTTGCGGTCACTGGGATTCGTGATGCAATTGCTGGAAGTACTGTTGTTGATGACCCAGAGGCTGAACCATTCGAACGAATCGTTCATGTGTCTGAACCAGTGGTTACTGTTGCAGTCGAGGCGGAACATACCAAAGATTTACCAAAGCTTATTGAAGTACTACGAATAGTTTCCAAAGCTGATCCTAGTATTGTCGTTAATATTAACCAGGAAACTGGTGAAAACTTGATGAGTGGCATGGGTGAACTTCATCTTGAAATCACGGAATACCGGATTAGAAACGAGTATGGTGTAGACATTATTACTTCTGAACCGATTGTGGTGTATCGTGAATCTGTAGCAAAGAAATCCCCACAGAAATTCGAAGGGAAATCACCAAATAAACATAACCGATTTTACATTACTGTTGAACCACTTGATCCTAAAATTGAGAAAGCTTTATATGAAAATGAGATTCCAGGTAATGTGAAAAAATATAAAAAAGACGTGATTAAACAATTACAGGATCTAGGCATGGAAAAGGATGAAGCAAAAGGTGCGATTGCCATTCAAGGAAATAACTTAATGTTAGATGTTACGAAAGGTATTCAGTATCTTTCTGAAATTCATGAATTAATTATTGAGGGATTTACTGAAGTAATGAAAAGTGGTCCCGTTGCGTCTGAACCATGTCAGGGAATCTTAGTGAAACTTGTTGATGCTAAGTTACATGAAGATGCAATTCATCGTGGTCCAGCACAAGTTATCCCAGCTGTTCGAAACGCTATTTACGGTGCTATTACAATTGCTGATCCAGTCCTTCTTGAACCAATGCAAAAAGTATTCATAAGTACGCCACAGGATCTTATGGGAGATGCTTCTAGAGAACTAAATCAACGACGAGCAACTGTTCGTGATATGACCACAGAAAAAGACATGGTCAACATCGATGCGAAAGCACCAGTTGCTGAAATGTTTGGTTTTGCTTCTTCAATTAGGTCTGCAACAGGTGGACGAGTCTTATGGAACACAGAAAACATTGGTTTTGAACAATTACCACGAAACCTGCAAACTGAAATCGTGACTCAAATCCGTGAGCGAAAAGGGTTGAAACCAGAACCATTCCCAGCTAGTTACTACGCAGATTAAACAAAATAAAGAGGGTTTATCAGCTCTCTTTTACCCATTCTTTTTTTCAACATCTTATTTTTTAGGATGAATTATAATATTAATAAAAAATTAAAAAAGTTTATATGTGTTTTACTGATTTCCAATTAAGTAGGAGGATGCACGATGAAAAAAGGAAAGATTCCGATAAATAAACAGTATGAACTTGAATACCATTATCATGACCGTGATAATTCTTTTAAGTATTTTAACCGAAAATTTGAAGTGTTTTTATATGAAAAAAAACCATTAAAAATCAATTATTTACTTCATATGGATAACCACGATCAAAAACAAATGACTCCAAGTGTATACAAGGCATCAAAGAAAAATAAAAAATTTGATTTTGGTGTCACCACACTTAACTGGAATGATATAAAAAACACGTTTTTAGATTACGTAGTTGAAGAAATCGGTGAAGAACATCGAAATCACGCCAAAAAAGCATTAAACAATCTTTCTTCACCAAAACTCTAAGAGTAATATATCAAACAATTACTCTAGTTTCTCCTATCTTACTATAATCAATTTATTTTAATATTCCTGAGTTAACTTGTACTTCCCGTGAACTGGTTCATAAATCTGACCATTCCGTTTCAACCGATCAAGGGCTTCCTCAACCTTTTTTGCTTCCATACCATGAGCTTCAGCTTCAATCACAATATCATTCCGAGCGGCATTTCCATCCTCAGTCTCAGAACAAATCTGCTTTACAATATCAATAATAGACCGCATACGTTCATGCTGTGAGTGACTAATTCCAGTAGCAATAATATCAATATCAAAATTACCCGTCTCCCGATCCATTCCAACTCGAAGTAAATACTGATTAATAATCGAAATCGCTCTCTTCGCATCACTTACAGTCACCGTTTCACTCAACCGCACACGAGCACTTGCTTCAGCAAGGCGAACAAACGCTTCCAACTGCCGAGGAGTAAATGGTACAGAATCTTTCGATTGATTCCGTAAATCAACATAATAATCTTGAATAATCTGCTTAGCTTCATCCTTCATCACTGGAA
Source organism: uncultured Thermoplasmatales archaeon (assembly GCA_964581795.1). Lineage (GTDB taxonomy): Archaea > Thermoplasmatota > E2 > DHVEG-1 > DHVEG-1 > EX4572-165. Next base: position 4,423 of record CAZOPW010000009.1, read on the forward strand.
ATATATTTCGTTTCGCATACGCCACATACTTACGTAAAAACTCCGGATCAAACGTCGGAATCACTGGTTTAATCAACCGTTCTTGCTCATCTCGACTAAACACCGTTTTCTTCGATTTTAAAATATTCTCATTAACTTCACCAGCTTTATGCGTATTTAAAATATGCATAGCAAGTTCAGTATCTCGATCATGATTTGGTTTATCCTGAATCGAAAAAATCAAATCAAAACGAGAAAGTAACGCCGGCGGCATATTAATCTGCTCATGAATTGGAATGAAATCATCAAAACGACCAAGCTTAGGATTTGCTGCAGCAAGCACCGCACATCGAGATTTAAGCGTGGCATTAATACCTGCTTTGGCAACAGAAATCTCCTGTTGCTCCATCGCCTGATGAAGACTACTACGATCCTGCGCATCCATCTTATCAATCTCATCAACACAAGCAATCCCCATATCAGCAAGCACCAATGCTCCCGCTTCCAATGTCCACTGCCCTTCACCAAATTCATCACGTACTGCTGCAGCCGTAAGTCCCGCTGCTGAAGACGCCTTTCCAGACGCATAAATACTTCTCGGAGCAAGCTTAGACATATAATTCAACATCTGTGATTTCGCAGTACCAGGATCTCCCACAAATAAACAATGAATATCGCCACGAATATACGATCCATCAGGCATACTCTTCGACAACCCACCAAACAACTGCAACACCAACGAATCCTTTTCAATATACATCCCATAAATCGTTGGCGCCATACTCTCCCGCATCTTCCGATAAATCTCAGGATCCTTACTCACCCGAAGAATCTCCTCTTCATCCTCCTCACTAATATCCACTTCTTCAAACGCCATCTGCTGATTCTCAACACTTATCGCCTCCATCACCTTATTAAAACTCGTTAACTTAAACGTCCCACGACGACGCTGCATCGAATGTAAAATACCATTCACAATCACCCGATCCCCCGGAGCAATCTCACCAACCAAATCATCCTCTAAAAACACACTCAATCGTTCAGGCTGAGCACCACCACGAAGACCCTCAGGGTTCTCCTGAATTTCAATCTTTTGCGAATCAACAAACGTGGAAAGACTCGTTGACAACTTAAACGACGACACACGACCACACCCACCTTGATCCTCATAACACTCCGCAGGCTCTTTTAAAATATCTTCATCCTGAGACACCTTAATCACCGCACCACATTTCTGACAAAGAAACGCAGCAACCTGAAGCTTCGGACGAACCTCCGTTCGCTTCTTCACCAATCCCTCTACAGCCTTTAACTTCCCAAGGTGATGCGATCGAATATGTCGAATAATCACTTTTTGCATATCAGGAAGATTCGTCACCCGGAAATGAAGATGTACATGACCTTCTGTAGCAACATCAACATTTTTCAACGCAAGCTCTGCATTAAAAACCGCTTTATATGGTTGCTCAATCAACATTTCTGCAAGTGATGGATCAGCTCGATCGATATCCCAATAATCAACAAATAAACTCCGCCGTTCCGGATACATCAACGCAACTGTTTCAATCTCAGATTTATATTCTTCCTCGAAAAACCGTTGCCAAGAAGCAACAGTACTTTCATCCTTCAATAACTGTGGCATATAACTCAAATCCCCCAATATCACACATCACTAACAACTGTATCCACTTTCACATCATCCAGTTTGACGGGTGCAGGAAACCGCAGAGTGGATGCACGTGGCTCCACATGATTACCCAGATGCCTTCTCAACCCCGTGAACCCTTCGAGCATTGGCAGTTTACGGTAAGGCTGCTCACTTCCGTGCCTGACCCAATACCCGCAATAAAGATGAGCATATGACTCTCCAGCCATACAACATCATCACCTCCAATCCCAAAGGACAAGGTCTCATCGTCGACACCAGGATCATACAGTGCCCGTTACACCGCCTCATTGTGTCAACTCTGGCATAAAGACGATTTCCAGTGACAGGGGACGCCTATCTCCCCAGTTTATCCTACACCTCTCGCCAAGGACAATACAAAGCGATACAATGAAATCTATAGTGATCTGCGAATGATAGTCAATAAGTTTCTAAAGAACTGGAAAAACACCAGTGCAAGAGAAATCGCCAAAAAGGCAATATCTCTAGCAATCAACAACCAAGCTTGTGATAACGCATCACCACCGAGCTCAGCGATTTTTCCAGCATGATAGGAATCAAGGATAAGTAAGTATAAAGAGATAGCAACGATAAAAAACAAGACGATGTTAACGTAAAACGACCATCGATACCATGTTTTTCTACTTATTCTATTAAATGATTGCTCATCCATACTCAACAACCAACTCCAGTCTAATACCCCTACATGGAAACGGCATTATTTGAATATTATGCTTCAAACAAAGTCTTTTTTCCACCAAAACCTATCAGAGAAAATCAGTGATCTTCGTTTTCTTCACTTTATCACTCATAAACAACGAATCAATATTTTTCTCCACCAAATTAATCCGCTGATGTGCATACGATGGAATATGATACCGATCAGCAATCTCTTTTGATATCTCTAAATATTTCTTCACTGATTTCTCATGTACTGTCAAACTCAATTTCCCATCACACTTCCGACATCTACCATTCAACGGAATCCGACGATACGTAATATTACACGTTGGACAACGAACAGACTGCTTACTAAATGCTTTCAAATTACCAAGAATATCTGGAAGGAAATGCCGTTCAATCACTTTATAGGCAACATCTGCTTGATCCACTGCTCGAATTTTTGCAGCTAGATTCAACTGCGCATTCATTTTATCCATCATCGTATTCAATGTTTTATACCGAGAAACCACGGGACCAGCAGAAATATCACTCGTATCATGAGTAAATCCAAATTGCTCATATTGAATCGGTGTTTTTAACCGACCACCTACAACATCCATCTTATCCTCCCAATTCTTTGGATGCTCATGTCTTGTTGTTGCCTCATAAAAATCAAGAGGATACCTAGCAAGACAATCAACGTTATGAGCTTCTTTATCAACTTCTGAAGGATCCAAACGAGTAGTAAGAATTAAAGGTAAATCCATTTTTCCTCCCCGCTTATCAGGGATGTATTCATGTGAAAAATTGAGTAACGCATCCATGAGTAACATGAGTCCATCTTCATCGCCGTCACATCGAATTTGGATTAATTGATTATGCCAAAAAATCGCTTTATCCTCCAATTCTTCTCCTTCAATGTCTAAACAGTATGTGTCTTCATTTTCAACTGATACATGTTCAATTTCTGTAATAAAATCGAATGTGTAATCTGAATAGGAAATGGCTTGATAATACTCCATTTCATATTTGATCAATCTTCTAGCAGACAGAGGTTTGGACTCAGACATTTTGACTGCCCTTTTACTCTTTTTTTTAGAAACAGGCTTAACAAAATTTGAAAATTTGTATTTATCCTCACCTGTTAATACTAGATGGAAAAGGATGTGTTTTACGGGTTTTTTACATAACTGTTTATAACGGTCTAACACTTTTTTTCCTGGGAGTCTTTTTTTTGTTTTTAAAATTCTTACAAAAATCTTCTCTCTTAAAAGTAGATTAGCTATTCCTTCTAGCAAAGGTTTTGAAACTGAATAAAATGTTACCCGATCTGGTTTTAAGCTTATGGAACCATCACCATCAAAAAAAGCTGAGATAAACTGTTGAATTGCTTTTTTATCTCCATTATAAATGATATTTGGAACTCTTTTCGCGTATGCTTTTGATCCGGCACCCCAAACATTTATAATTAGAGTGTATAATAATTTAGATGAATAGACTATCTTGGTTTCATTAATATACGGACTTAATGAAAATATATTTTCCATTTTTGTTATAAGATGATTTCTTAATTTATCATCACATATTCTGAATGAAATCTGATGAGCAGTTTTGTTTGATCTACCCCATCCTTCAGCACAATATATTCCAAGAATCCAAAATAGTGCATTAATATCATCGATATATATTGGTAAATTAACATGATCTCTTCTAAATCCTAATCTAGCTGTTTCGGGTAAATCATCAAATGAAATATCCGTTTTTTCACATAATTGTAAAAAATGAATAAAAGGTACACTTTTGTACCATTTAGATAAGCTAACTTTTAAATTTCCTTCAATATTACAAATACCCAATACTTTATTTCGACCGATTTGTTTTACGACATTTTTAAAGAAAACTCTAGCTTTTCGAATTTTAATATCTTTTAATATAAATGGAGGTAAAACTTCTAGGCTTTTTGCTAAATTGATTTTTTTAATTGAGGTTTCATAAGGAAGATGAGTTGCTATTGGTACTTTATCACCTTTTTTTACCTCTTTTGCTTTTTTAACTTTTATTTTATCTTTGGAAATAATTGCAATAGTATGATCTGGAGTTACTTTTATTTCTCTATTTGTTGTTGTTTTAATTCGTATCCAAGAATCCGTTTTACCTTTAATGAAACTAGTCACTTTTTTCTTAATAAGTTTACCCGATTCTCTATCGAGTGAATATGCAAACAAACTCTCAGACGGGATTACATCACACTTTATTGTTCCAAATGAATCAATTTGCTTTACATTACCCTTTTTCATCCTTTCTTCTACTAAGCTTCCTATTTCATCAGTAATATATTTCTTATCTAAATTATTATATAGAAATACTTTCTGTGAACCATGAAAACAATTTCTTCTTTTGGCTGCATGATAATATGGGTGAGAAAAACAGACTTTTGCATCTGTAAAACCGATAATCCGGGCAAGTGAGCCTCCTGAAGTGTGTGGTGCTAATCCGATGACAAGGTGTCCGGTTAAATCCTCAATTTTTCTAACGTTATAGAATTTTTCTAGATTATAATATCTAGCAAGGAGTTCATCAACGAATTGTGCTACTTTCATAAAATATTCAGCACATGATGTGGCGATGATGACATCTTGGACTTTTAATTCACAGATTTGATCGTAGTCTTTCAATGGTTTTCCTTCAATGTCGTGGGTGTATCCTAGTTTTTTTAGTTTTTCAAGTGATACGTGGAGTTCTTTTGGTTTGAAGTGTGTGAGTGGGGCATCAGTCATGTCAAATCTGATGGTTCCGTCTTTGAAGACGCTGACTTCGTGTTTTGCTCGGAGGATTCCTTTTTCGACGGGTTCAGGTGTTTTATGTTTGGATATTGTTCCTTGTACTCCTTTGATGGTTTCTGGGATTCTTCGTAGTTTAAGATGTTTTTTTGCTTTGTTTAGTTCATCAGTTATGTTTATGGTGTGGATTTCGATTCTGTCTTCGATTGGTTCGGTGTGTCCACCGCAGTCGCATTTGATTTTAAATGTGTTTTTTTCACATTTGCTGCAAATCCGTTTTCCTGCTTCGACTTCGATTGTTCCTTTTTCAGCTGCTTTACTGAATAATCGTTGGTTTGTTCCATAGTTTCCAAGGGGAAAGAGGACGTGTGGTGGAGGACGCATTTTTCGTTCTGCTGCTTTTTCTGGTCTTCCCATACGGGTTCCTATTCTGAATGGTGCTTTTGGTCGTATAGTGATTTCTGCAAGTTTTGAGACGTATTCAACTGGTGTGATTTGTTGATTTGATGGTGGGTTTTGTATGAGTTGGAATCGGTTTGTTTCTTGAATGGTGTTGTCTTTAATGGTTAATCCAAGGCACTGTACTATTGGCTTTGCATTTGTTATTGTGGTAAGCGTGTTTTTTTCTTGAGTATGCAAAATACCTAAAGTGATGAGGATTTCTTTAATGGTTGATTCTTTAGGTAGGCTGAGTTTATTGTTTTCTGTAAGTTTTCCATGTTGTTTTATAAAATTGGCGAGTTGTTGTATGTTTTCGATGGTAACATCATGCCAGAAATAATTATAATCAGGATGAAGTGGAATATGATATTTTTGTGATATGAGAAATGCGTCTTCAAAGCTTGGATGTAGTATGTTTACTTTTTTTTGCATTTCGTTTTCAATTTGTTTTATTGTTTTTTCATCGGCTTTTCTAATTAGGTCAAAGGTGTTTTTTTCTGGTAAATGGTTGAGTTGCTTTTGCAGGTCTTGAATCCACCATTCAAATGTGTAGCTAGCATCAGGTAGGAGTGCATTGTTTTCTAAAAACTCTCCATACGGAATGAGGATTTCACCAAAGTCAATAATTCTTTTGATACTGGTTAAATCTGCTTCTTTAGGGTGTTTGAGTTGTATGAGGTCGCCATTGTGTTTTTGCACGATTGGTCCTTCGAGTTCATCGCAAGGTGTGCCAATGGTTGCTTTTCCAGGTCGTTCCATCTTGAGTTGTGTTCCGATAGCGATGAATTCATCTGAAAGATACATTGCAATGGGACTGATTGCAGTTGATGCAAGTCCTGCGGTTCGAGCTCGGCCATATCTGAGTCTGAATCCTCCAGGTCGTGAAGGATGTCCAAAAACTGGTCTTCCTGCAATGACTTCTCCAATGTATTTTGTTGAAGGGAGAATTTCTGGAATGCGTTTTTTGTTTTCTTGATCAGATTGTTTTTCTTCTTGTTTATTTCCCTTTTTTTTGTTTACGAAAAGATCTAAAAAGTCCCATCCTTCGAGTTTGAGTTTGGTAACGTGTTTCATCAGTTTTGGTGCTTTTAAACAGAGCCCTTCAGCGATGACAAGACAGGCTCCACCTCGTAACCTGTTTGATTCTACTCTGGGTAGATCCCGGTATCCAGTGACTTCTTCTTTTTCTGTTCCTTCTCCATTAATACAAATTGGACAGTTGGAAACGATTTGATGGATTTCGTCAACATTTGGAGTGTATTGAAGGTGTTGTGCTCGTTTGTATAATGGGATTTCTTCTTTGTATCGTTCTATTTCCCCTTTTGTTGGTTGATAATTGTTTATGCCTAGTTCTCTTCTGACGACGTCAGCGATGAGGACGCTCATTGCTTGCCCGGTTCCACCAGCACTTCGGATTGGTCCGGAGAAGTAGAGATCTACATAGTTAGTTCCATCATTGTTTTCCCCAAGTTTTACTTCTGCGATTCCTTCTAATGGAGCAACAAGTACTCCTTCTGTTAGGATTGCTAATCCGGTTCGGACTGCTTGATCAAGTGCTTTATCTGTTGAGTCAAACGTGTAGTTTTCTCCATTTGCAATATAGCGAGCGATTTCTAATGAGACGAGTTCTCTGTTTCCAATTTCTTTGGTGATTTCTCGGATTTTTGGAGCGATGTTTTTTGGTCCGACGAGTTCTTCGACTCGTGCTGCAAGATCTTTTGCTTGAGGGATTTCCACGGAAAATGTTGGATCAAATCCTTTGTTTCGAGCTTCTTCAGCGATAGTGTAACAATTGTCTATTTCTTTTTGTAAATTGGAAAAATAGAATCGCATTTCTTTGCTTACGGCGACCGTATCAGCTGATTCTTTTGTCATATTTTTTGTTGCTCTCCACCTTGTTTTTTAGGGGATTGGTTTGTTGAAATCCATCATGGTTACTTTCCCAGATTGTAAATCCGCGATGGGAAGTTTTGCGGGTTCTGGGATGAAATTTAGCATTTTTTGATACGAGGTTTGCGCTTGCCAGCTTGATGCATTTATTAGGGTGACTCCTCGGTATTCTCCAAGGTTTGCTAAGTGAACGTGCCCGGTGACAAAAATGTCTGGGACTCGGTCGATGATCATGTAGTCTTTATGTTCAGGAGCAAGTGGCGTGTATCCGCCATACATTGGAGCGATGTGATGTTTTTGGAGCATGACTTTCATGATTTCGACTGGTTCATTGTATTTTAATCGTTGAATGTTTGTAGCAAAATCCATCAGGCTTTGTCCATGGTATGAAAGTATTTCGACGCTGTGAAGAGAGAATGAAGCTGGATTTCCAATGAAGGTTGCATCTGTGGAATGAAATAGTTTTTGAATGTTTTTATCAAACGCTGGTTGGGGTTCAGCAGGTCTGACCGCATCATGGTTTCCTGGTTGTATGATAAGGGAGATGTGATCAGGGATTTTTTCTAGTTCGGTGGCCAGTGCTTCGTATTGTTTGTATAGGTCTACGATGCTGAGTTCTTTTTCCTGGTTTGGATAAATACCGATTCCGTCTACGATGTCTCCGGGTATAATGAGATATTTGATTTTTCCTGCGACTTGTTTTTGTCGACTATTCCCTAGGTTTCCGTTGATCCATTTTAGAAATGCGTTCCATTGTTTACTCATGAATTCTTTGCTTCCAATATGGATATCTGAAAGGAATGCAGCATGTAATGGTGCGTGTGCTTTGTGTGTTCTGTTGTTTAAACTGATGTCTGGGTAGATGATGTTGTTAACGAGAAATAAGTCACCATGTTTGCTGAGTTGACCAGTAACTCCGATTATTTCATCTAGGACAAGTTCTTCAGCGAGAGGGAATGCTTCTCGATTGTTTTTTAGGATGATGCCGTTTATGGTACCTGTGTCATCTTCAAGTTCAAGGAAGATGTGCCCATTTTTTGTTGTCCGGTAATTTTCGACGATGCCGATGAGTTGTATGTCATCCATACTTGCTTTTTTCACTCTTTTTATTGGGACGACATGAGCGAGTTCTCGGCGTTGGGTTCTAAGTAGGTTTCTGAGAAGATCGAATCGATCAGCAAAGAGTTTTGCAAAATCATTTGTGGTTCCTTCACAGGTGCTGTTGCCGGTGATGTCTTTGATGATTTTGATGTCTGCATCATATTCTTTGGCATCAGGGTGCCAGTTTGATGGGGAATAAATTGGTTCTTTGATCGTTGTTTTTGGTATGGGTGTAGAAAGTGTTTGGGATTCTGTTATTGTTTCCAAGTGTTCTTGGGTGTTTATTTCTCCGTATTCCTCCTGGCCTGGTTCGATTGAACGGGTTGGTTCTATTACTGGTTCTGGTGTCGGTTCAGTTGATGTGGAGACTTGTGAATCGAGTTGTTGTTCTGCTTCTTTGACGTGGTTTATGGTGAGGACGAGTGGATAGGTGGCGATGTTGTTTGCGATGTCTTCTGAGAATTGTTCAGGATTGTTTTTTGAGAGTAAATATTCTAAGGTATCTGGTTGAATGAGAGTGCCATGTGCTGAGAACATTTGTATGATTGATTTCATCTTTTCCCCGTGATCCACCCATCTTTAAAAAGCTGTGTAACGCAATTGAATTTTGTGGAAAAAAGAGTATGCAGTTACTAGTTTTTAGCATTGCGGTTTAGTGAGGTTTTAAGTATTCTTCATAACTATTGGTATACCCTGTTACTTTGTACCACGCTCCCTTGATTAACTTCTCACATAAATAGTATTCTACAAAAACAATATAAATAGTGTAAATTGATATCATTTAGTAGAAAAAAATGTATGTGGATTGTGTCCTATGATTTCAATGCAAATCTACAAACAAGGAAATGACGTGCTTGTTGGCGCGTGTGATGAAACACTTCTTGGAAAATCATTTTCTGAAGGGAAGTTTCATCTTTCTGTTGATAAAAAATTTTATGGTGGCCAAAAGGTAAGTGTTTCTGTTCTTAAAAAATATTTAGAGGAGGCTACGATTGCAAATCTTGTTGGTGAGGAGACAATTAAGTGTGCTGTAAAAATGGGTCTTGTTTCAGAGGATTGCATTTTGCGTATTGATGGGGTTCCTCATGCGCAAATGGTTCGTATGTTATAAAAATTAAAAAAATGGTTTGGTTATTTGTTTTGTTTAGTATTTTGTTTTAACTGATTTATTCGTTTTAAGATTTTTTCAAAATGACTTCCTTTCCAATAGATCTGTTTACAATGTGGACACTGCCAAAAGTGTTGACGATGTTGCAAAACATGCTCTGGAATTTGATTTGAAACAGTGTTTTTTTCAACTGATTTAATGGGAGTGTTACAGAGGGAACATCGAGTTAATGGGTCAAGTTCACTAATTATTTGAGGAAACGAGTTGAAAACAAGGTTGAGTTGTTCGGATAATGATATTGATTGGGTGAATAGTGATTGGATGTCCTGCTTTTTTGCTCGTTGATGTAATTCTTTATCTCTTGTAATGATGATACGGTGTTCTTTTTTTGCTATAGTTAGGAGTTCATCATCACTTAATTCTTGTGTTGCATAAAACGTGTCTAGGCCACTTAACCGTAACCATTTCGCAAGGGTTCCAAGCATTTGATCAACAAGAAATTTCATCATTATCAACTAATTTTTTGTATTAATTACATCGTTTTTCATTATATTTTTGTAAACCTATACTTTAAAATTGGATTTATACATGAGTAGTACAGTATATAATTTATCTATTATTTTGGTTGATAATGCAAAAGAATCCCATCACCAACTTGTTTGCTTTCTATAAGATGCAATCGAATGAACTTGTTTTCATGTTCAACACCTTCGCCCATTGCCATCGTTGGAGTTTGTTTTCCTCCGATTATCATTGAACCAATATAAACGTAGAGATCATCAACAAGTCCATGAATGATGAAATTCCAAATAATGGTTCCTCCTCCTTCAACAAGAAGAGTGTGAATTCCCTGTTTTTTTAGTATTGATAACATTTTTTTTAAATCAACTCTTCCCTTTGTTGCAGTAACTGATAAAATACTCACGTTTTCATTATATGTTCTTGTACAATCTGTTTTTTCGTCTTTGACGATGATCGTTTTTGCTTTCTCATTTACAATTAATGCGTTTTCTGGAGTTCTGCATTGTGCATCTAACACGATTCTGATTGGTTGATCGGGAGAAGTTACATATTTTTCTTTCACAGTAAGTTTAGGATCGTCTTGTAAGACCGTGTTTATTCCAACAAGGACTGCATCTACGTTATTTCTAAGCTCATAGACTCTTTTCATGTCTTCTTGTGAGGAAATTCTAACCTGTTTTCCTGTTGGTGAAGCAATTTTTCCATCAACTGACATTGCACAATTGATGATAACCGTTGGTCGATTCATTCTTTTTTCCCTTTTTTTGGATAAAGTGGACATTCGGGATTATGTTCAGGACAATATCCTTTAGATTGACATGGTGGCCCTGCATCTTTAAAAAGTAATGGTGCTTTTTCTTTTACCAGTTTTAACATTTTATTAGCAAGTTGTCTAATCTCCCATTGCGCATGAAGACAACATCGTAATTCAAAAAAATTGAGTAATGATCGCGCATTCATTGTAACCATAATATTGGTACAAGTTGCATTTGGTAATACGTATCGAGCGTCTTCAGCTGGAATTCCTAATTTTAGTAATTTGTTATATTCTTTCCAAATTGTGTTCATTACTTGCTCATATGCAGTATTCATTTCTTTGTTTTTAGCGATTTTTGGTGGTGTGATGAAACATGGTGTTTCTAAGTTGACATATCGTTGACTTTGTTGCGCGTAACTAGCGATTCGATGTCGAACAAGTTGATGGGTTAATGATCGGCTGACATGACCAATGACAAATGTAAATGACGTGTGTTCTACGACGCTTGTATGTCCTAGTTTCATTACGTGATCTAAAATGGCTTGTAGTTCCTTTTCAGATGATTGTTCCAGTTCACTAATGGTTGTGTTACTATGGGTTAATTTTGCAGCCAAAGCAGGTAGTTGTTCTGGATTTGGTGAAACTCCTATGAGGTGAACATCCATTACTAAAACACTCCCATCTAGTTAATAAAAACAGAGTTTATATGTTTTTGTTCATTAATTCATGATAAATATTTATTTAGTTTAACAATAACTTTTTTACCTGATTTTAAAAAGGAAAAAAGGACTCCTTGAAAAACCATAACCTTTTAAAAAGTGTGGGGATTACCCTCTCTGAACAATTGTTTAGGAAAGCGAAGGGGTAGAACACCATGCTTGCATTTGTGATTACAACAATCGTATGTTTCATCACATACCTGCTTTTAACTACAGGAAGTGGTGATTTAGCTGGTCTATGGAGCATTGAAGAATTACTAATTGGACTTATTCTCTCGCTCATCACTGGTTTCATCAGTCATACCATTTTTGTCAAAGATGAAAATCTACGGATGGCAAATCCTGTGAAATGGATTTTATTTCTAGGATATGCAATTGGACCTTTTTTTATCTCATTGGCAAAAGCTAATTTTGACGTAGCTTATCGAGTTATCACTGGTAAAATCAATCCTGGTATTGTTAAAATTCATCCGGAACTGAAAACCGATCTAGGTGTTACAATGCTTGCGAATTCAATTACGTTAACGCCAGGAACATTGAGTGTTGATATCGATGAGGAAACAAAGGATTTGTACATTCATTGGATAAACGTTGATGAAACTGCTATTAAAAAAACACCTGTTGACTGTGATTATGTTTGTGGATCTTTTCCGAAATGGATACGGAGGATTGCTGAATGATACCATTAGCAACTGAATATTTTGTCGTATTAGTTATTTTGATGTTAGCTGTTCTTATGGCTGTGATTCGAATTATCCTTGGACCTACTGCACCGGATAGAGTCGTTGGTTTAGATACAATAAATACAATCGTTATTGTATCCATGGTTGTATTTGGTGCGATTTACGAACAAGTCATTTACATTGATGTAGCTATCGTGTATGCATTACTCTCATTCATTTCAACATTATATATTGCAAAGTATCTTCAAGGAGGTGAATACTGAGATGAGTATCATTGACATCATTATTTATATTCTCCTCGGAATTGGTGTGTTTTTCAATGTACTAGCCGCTGTGGGGCTTCTTCGATTCCCTGACGTGTATACGAGGCTTCATTCAGGAACGAAATGTACTACGTTTGGATCTATTTTTATTATTGGTTCAGTGATCATTCTTGGTTTAAGAACATGGTATCTAGGGGAGGTGAACGGTTCGGTTCTAGCGATTCATAGTGCTGGTGCACTTCTTGCGATTTTAATAACGAATCCAACGGGTGCTCATGCGATAGCAAGAGCTGCACATAAAAGCGGAGTAAAACCTACTCAAGCAGTCATTGACACATTAGAAAAGGAGGAATCAAAATGATGCTTCTTGATGTTGTTCATATTATTTTACCAGTTCTGATGATTATTTCAGCTATTATTGCAGTATATTTGAAAGATTTAGTAGCTGCAACTATTGCACTTGCATCAATGAGTTTATTGTTATCGTTAGAATTTTACATTTTACAAGCTCCTGATGTTGCTATTGCAGAAGCTGGTGTTGGTGCAGCGTTAACAACTGCGATTTTAATTCTTGCGATTAAAGCAACCAAACGAACAGAAGAGGAGGCTGAATAAGGATGATGAGTCGTCGAAATATGTTAGCTGCAGCGTTCTTAACGATTGTCGCGGTGTTTTTAGTCTTTGGTATGCTCTTCATGCATCCTTTTGGTAGTCCAGTGAAATCAGCAATGGATCAATACATTATTGATAACACGGTTGAGGAAACGGGTGGGAACAATGGAGTTACTTCTGTTGTGTTTGATTATCGAGGATTTGATACGCTCGGGGAAGCAACAGTATTATTTACTGCAGTTGCTAGCGTGGTAATGTTGTTTCGGAGGTTGAAAAAATGAAAGGGATGTCAACAATCGTGAAAACGATTGCTAACATTAGCTTTCCACTTATCACAATTTACGGTTTGTACATCATTGCTCATGGTCATCTCACTCCCGGAGGGGGTTTTCAAGGAGGAGCAATAGTTGCTACTGGATTAGCCCTCTTAATTATAGCTCGAGGAACTGATTGGGTTGAATCAAAAATCAAGGAACACGACCTCTCTGTGCTTGAAAGCCTTGGTGCGCTTGGATTCATTGGATTAGCGCTTCTTGGTATTGTCATGGGTGGAGTATTTTTCACGAATTTTCTTGTTGATACTCCAATGTTATTTGGTAATATTCCAGCGAATGGAGCGGCAAATATCAATACAGGTGGAACTCTTCCTCTGATGAATTTTGCTGTAGGATTGAAAGTCATTGCTGGATTATTTGCTATTGTTCTAGTCATGGCTCTTGCAATAAATAATAAGGAGGGAGAGTTATGATTGCAAATATTCCATATTTAGCAGTCGCGGGTTTAGTTATCATTGGTTTATACACGATTTTATTTAAAAAGAATCTAATCAAAATCGTTATTGGCATCACCATCTTGGAAAGTGGTGTAAACCTGTTTTTAATCACACTTGGATATCGAATGGGCAGTATCGCCCCAATTTTCACAGGAAATCCAGAAGATGCTGTGATGTCTTATCCTGTACCACAGGCGTTAACACTCACCAGTATTGTGATTGGAGTAGCAGTTCTAGCGTTAATGCTTTCCTTAATCATTCATATTTATCGGCATCACGGATCATTACATGTCTCTAAGATCGGAGGTGATGAACAATGAACGTAATAGATATGATTCTAGCACATGCACCTGCATTAATTATCGCCGTTCCTTTGCTTGGAGCGTTTCTTACTCCATTAATTAGTCGAGTATCGGAAAAAGGAAGGAATATTTTTGCTATTCTCATGGTTGGTATCACTGCTTTTCTTGTTTTCCTTCTTGCTTCAGATGTGTTAGCAAATGGTGTAGTGACCTACGTATTTGGGTCGACCGCTGAAACTGTGCAATCATCAACGGTTATTCGGATCTTGTTTGAAATTGATGCTTTAAGTATTTTTATGGCAATCATTGGAGTGACTCTCTCCTTTGCCGCAGTTCTTTATTCATATGCATTCATGGAGGAAAACACAGGGCTTGATAAATATTACACGTTGCTATTGTTGATGACAGCTGGAATGCTTGGCATGATGCTTACGGGGGATATGTTTAACTTCTTTGTATTTCTAGAAATCACTTCGATTTCATCAGCCGCGTTAGTTGCATTTTGGACAAATAAAGCAAAATCAGTTGAAGCTGGTTTTAAATACATTGTTATTAGCACAATTGGTGCATTATTTGTCTTATTTGCTATCGCGTTGTTGTATGGACAGTATGATGCATTGAACATGGCAAAAATCGCACAAAACCTTGGACTATCAGGATTTACATTCATTGATAAGATTGCGTTGATGTTGTTGATTGCTGCATTAGCGATGAAAGGAGGACTTGCACCAATGCACATGTGGCTTCCAGATGCCTATGGTCGAGCACCAGCATCCATATCAATTTTATTAGTTGGTGCAACACAAGCAAGTCTGTATGGCTTATTCCGTATTGTGTTCACGGTATATGGTGATGTTATTTCACTACCAACGATTTCCATTGGATGGATCCTAGTCATCCTTGGTCTAATTACTATGCTCATCGGAGTGTTTATGGCTATTATCCAAACGGATTTCAAAAGACTCATTGCTTATGGTGCCGTTGCTGAATTAGGATATATGGCTCTTGCAGTAGGAACTGGCCTTACCATCGTTGCAAATGCTGATCCAACAATTAGTCTTGAAACCGCTCCATTTGCTATGAAAGCAATCACTGGTGGATTATTCCATGTGATCAATGATGCTCTTGACATTGGGTTATTATTTTTAGTAGCCGGAGCAGTATATTACGCAACAAAGGAAACATCATTAAACAAGCTTGGTGGTCTTGCTCGTCAGATGAAATATACAACAGTGTTTTTTATCATTGGACTTCTCGCGGTTTCAGGATTACCTCCATTTAACGGGTTTGCATCAAAACTAATGATTTACGAATCAACATATCAACTGAATCCGATTTTATCAATTGTCGCAATTTTATCTAGTATTCTACTTTTAGCTATCTTTGTGAAAGTCTTACATTCAGTGTTCCTTGGACCCGCGTTACCAAAATTTGATAGTGTTTCCGAAGTTCCAAAAACAATGCTTATGGCAATGGCAGTCATTGCAGGTATCATTATCTTCTTTGGATTATTCCCACAGCTGGTGGTTACTCATCTTGTTGAACCAGCAGCAAATGCATTAGCCAATAATAGTGAATATTTACAATGGTTAACAGGAGGTTTTTAAAATGATGGACTTGATTTTAGAAACATTAGATACTGGAACTGGGTACTGGCATCCGCTTGTATGGATTACATCATTTGTCATTATTTTCTTACTAGTTTTCATCTTTCGAGGATTTGGTAATAAGAAATATAAGAAAGGAACTGGGCAAACCCAAGCGTTTTTATCAGGTAACGTTGAATATGATAAACAATTCATGCATGTACAATCCAGTAATCTTTACTGGGGTTGGACAGAATCATTAAAATGGGTTCTGGATGCATTGAAAAAAATGCATACGGGTAATGTCAGTGATTACGTCCTTTGGTTTGTTGTTGTCATAGGATTATTATTACTCTCAGTGGGGTTGATATAAAATGGATTTAATGACTCTTTCAATGACGATTTTAACAGTTCTACTCGGAGCAATCGCAGTCACCATTGTTGGAATTCTCCTTGGTTTATCCTATAAAGGTATTGATCGGAAAATTGCTGCACATATGCAAGGACGAATCGGACCTCCTTTACGCCAACCTTTCCTTGACGTCAGAAAATTATTTGTTAAAGAAAACGTGGTTCCGGAGAATGCAATTGACTGGATTTTTAATCTTGTTCCCCTTCTTGGATTAGGTGCAACAATCACTATTTTGTTATATTTGCCAGTTGGAGGACTTCCAGCTGTTCTTGATGGATTTGTATCAGCAAAAGGGGATTTATTAGTTATATTATACTTGTTGATTCTCCCATCTCTAGCCATGGTCATAGGCGGATTTGCATCTGGTTCACCATATGCAACAGTTGGTGCACAACGTGAAATGGCAACTATGATTGCTTATGAATTCCCCCTTGCTATCATTATTATCAGTCTTGCCTGGCGGTTAAGTCTTGTTGAAGGAGTGGCAAATGTGTTTACGATTTCAACACTGTTAAGTACTCCGATTTGGTCTGTTGTTGGACCTCTTGGATTTGTTGGCGCAATAATCTTACTGCTTGCTCTTGTTATTGTGACACCAGCGGAGTTATCAAAGATTCCTTTTGATTCTCCTGAAGCTGAAACTGAAATTGCTGATGGATTAATGGTTGAATATTCAGGTCGGAACCTAGGTATGTTTTATTTAACAGATGGAGTGAAAATGGTAGCGATGGGAACAATCATCATCGCCTTGTTCTTCCCATATAATCTTTCACCATTTTTTGGATTAACATCATATGCAGGAATGGCTCTTGATATCGTTTTTTATCTAGTAAAACTCTTCTTAGTGCTACTATTCTCAGTTACCCTTATCCGTGTTGCATTAGCTCGGTTAAAAATAGATCAAATCGTGTACACGTACTGGGTACCATTAACCTTAATTGGACTGGTTGGCTTGATTTGTTTGATGTGGGATCAAACGATTATGACAAATTTCAGTATTCCATCCATGATTGAAATCCTTGGACTCGTCTAAAAAAAATATTTAATTTGTAAAAATCAGATAAGAATCAATAGGATTCTTTCATTTTTTCTTTTTATTCAGTAAAACAATAAGAAACTTAAAAGAAAACATATTGTCATCCATTATGGCCTTCCCCCATATGAACAAACGATCAGATCAACAAATTGCATTCTTCTTTGTTCTTTTACCTATAATTTATGTTATCTTTGGTATCTTATTTTTTCCTTATCCAGTAGATCCTCTTATTCAAAATCTTCTTCCAATTCCCTTGTTCACTGGATTATTTCTCTTAGCATTTGGGTCTTTTACACACTATTCATTCTCATGGAAAGCTAGAGTTTTAGGATGGATCGTGTTTTCTATGTATTGGGCGACTCAACCTAATACGTTGTATTTTGGCGAGGAACAAGATTTAGTGAATGCAGTATTATGTATCGCAGGGATTTTTGTATTATTTTATTTAGCATATCACGATTGGTATGCATCACACAAAAAACTTTCACAAAACAGTTTACAATGGATAGCCGGAGCATCAGCAATCGCTGGATTGATTTATTTCATCATTGAATTAACTCCACTTGCTATGTTGTTGATAAAAACCGTTGCTTATCAAAGTGGTATGCTCCTTTCAATATTTGTATCAGGTGTTGAAATCGAAGGCAGATTCCTTATTTACAATGATCAAGTCATCCGTATTATTTTTGCTTGTACCGCAGTGCAATCCATGGTGATTTTCATCGGTATGCTTCTTCCTTTACAATCCATTGATGCTAAACGAAAAAGTATTGGAATCGTTTTTACTATAGGAACGGTATACATTTTGAATTTAGTACGAAATGCGTCTATTGTATACATGGTCGGTGTGTATGGTCCAGGTTTTTTTAGCATTGCACATAATTATATTGGAAAAGGAGGAAGTCTTATTGCACTTGTAGCAATCTTATTTATTTTAGGCAAATATATGCCTGAAATATTTGATGAAATCTTTTCACTTATTGATTTACCTAAACGAAATGGGCCAATTGAAAATTGGATAAAAAAAATTGGAAAGAGGAATGATTGATGCACATTGCAAAAGGAGGAGTATCCTGGATAATTACTGCATTTTTCTTATGCATCATCTTTGGTTTGCTTTCATTGTTATCATCAAACCGTATTCAACAAATCTTGTTTTTTTCTACAATAGTTTTTGGATTGTTAACTGTATTATTCATTGTGTTTTTTCGTGATCCAAACCGATTAATTGGATCAGGGATTGTTGCAGTAGCCGATGGAACAATTCGAAGCGTTAAATCCATTGAAGATGAAGATGTTGGATCGGCATGGTTTATTTCAACATTTATGAACATTTACCATGTTCACGTGAATCGTATGCCAATTGAAGGAACTATTCAAACTATTACCCATATCACTGGATCGCATCTTCCTGCTTTTACAAAAGAATCAGAACGAAATGAACGAGTTATCCTCCTTGTTAAAACAAAAATAGGTCTTGTGAAAATCATATTGATTGCTGGAACTCTTGCTCGACGGATTGTGCCCTATGTTAAAAAAGGAAATAAAGTAAAAAAAGGAGAAAAAATTTCTTTGATTCGATTAGGTTCTAGAGTGGATATCTATATTCCTAAAAAAGAACAAATAAATATACATGTGAAAGAAAAGGATCATATGAAAGCTGGGGGGAGTATGATTGCATCACCCGATGTTTAACTTGATTAAATTTCCAGATGTCATCAGTATGCTGAATGGTTTTTTTGGTTTAAGTGCCATTCTTTTCCTTCTTTTTGATTTTTCTTTACCCACTCACATCAAGTTTCATAGTGCATTTGTGTTAATTCTTCTAGGGCTTCTTGCTGACGGGTTAGATGGAATACTTGCTCGTCGTTTTGGAAAAGGAGAGTTAGGTATTTATTTCGAAGCTATGTCTGATATGACCACGATGGGGATAACCCCTTGTGTGTTTATAGCTATTCTTTTTACTTCTCTCAATCAAAATAATGTTTTATTTTTCATCCTTCTTTGGTTTTTTTTGCTTTTTTATCTATGCGCTGCGTTCATTCGCCTCGCTTCGTTTCATCCACTGAAAAACAAACAAGTATTTCTTGGTCTTCCTGCATCGGCAGCGACTATGTTTCTTTTATCAATTAGTTTAATAACAGACTCAATTATAGTATTATATCTTAGTGTCTTTATTTCTGCAAGTTTAATGATAGTTCCAATCCCTTTCCCTAAGCCAACAAAAACGATGAATCTATTCACGGTTATCATCATTTTTTCAGCTATCTTCCTCGGTTTTTTCTTTTCCTTTGTGTATTTTGTTTTACTAGCTTCAGTTCTAATATACATGTTTGGAGGTCAAATCCTTCTTTATTCTAGTAAATAATCAGTGCAAACGTTGAGAAAAATACGACGTTTAAAGAAATAAAAACATTTCTAAACTAAAAAGACATTATGTTTTTACCATATGGATGATATTCCTAAGATTGGCATCACTGGTATGCCAAACGTCGGTAAAACAGAAACGCTCAAAAAAATCATTGGATTTTTAGAGAAAGCAGGGTACGTTGCAGAAGGAATGATCACCGAAGCTATTTTAGAAGATGATAAACGCGTTGGATTTAACGTCGTTGATTATCAAACAAAAGAGAAAAAAACGTTTGCCCATATTGATTTCGAAGATAAAGAACATGTTGGAAAATATGGTGTCAATACTGATGCACTAGAAGAGATTGGAATTCCTGCGATTGAAAAAGCAATAAACAGCGAAGATATACATATTATAATCATTGATGAAATCGGTAAAATGGAGATGCTTTCAGAAAAATTTTGTGAAGCAGTTGTTGCAGCACTTGACTGTGATAAACCAATTATGATAACCCTTCATAAAAAATCAAGGACTCCCCTTCTTCAAGATGTTCGTCGACGAGATGACATCAGGATTCTAGAAGTTACTCCAGTAAACCGTAATTTATTACCATATAAGATTGAAAAAATTATGAAAGAAAAACTTCCACCATTATTCTAACCATTTTGTTTCATGAATGAACAACTAACCTATGAGCAAATAGTTGAAGGGACAACATCTGTATTTGTTCCTCAACAACAAACGAAAGAGAAAGGCCCTGGAAGAAAACAAGGTCTTGCTTTTTACAATCCAGCTATGGAATTAAACAGAGATTTTTCAATTGCTGTCGTTCAATGGTTTCTTTCTAAATCAAAGGGAAAAAAAATTTCACTTCTTGATGGATTAGCTGCTACCGGCATCCGAGGTATTCGTTTTATTCATGAATTAACTGGTTCGTTTCATGTGACAATTAACGATTGGTCTGATGAAGCATATGCTGTAATTCAAAAAAATGGTAAAGAAATTAACTCGGATAGACTATCATATACGAAACAAAACTTAAATCAGTTGTTACTCCAAAAACGGTTTGATTACATAGACATTGATCCATTTGGATCACCAGTACTTTTTATCGATTCGGCAATGAAAAGTATACGACATCAAGGTATTTTAGCTGTAACGGCAACAGATACCGCAGCGTTATGTGGCGTGTATCCAAAAGTGTGTAAAAGACGATACGCAGCTAAACCATATCATGGAGCAGTAATGCATGAAATAGGATTGCGTATTTTCCTTGGATTTGTTGCTAGAGAAGCTGCGAAACATGAGAAAGGAATACGACCGATTTTATCTTATAAAACAGATCATTATATGCGTTTATACGTTCAAATTTATCATAACATTCCTAGTGCTAATGAAAGTATAAATCATGTTCAACTTATTCCTAGTTCTGATTTTTATCCATTTCAATCAGAAAAAAATGATGTTGTTGGACCAATGTGGACAGGCGGATTACATTCAAAAAAAATAGTGAAGAAAATTGAAAAAATTGTTGAACAAAGACATTTTGGTTGTAAAAGAAAGATGGGGAAACTTCTTTCCTTTTTTAAAGATGAAGCAGAAGCACCACTATTTTATTTTACTACTGATGACCTAGGGTCATTACTTCATTGTTCCCCTCCAAAGCTTGAGCAGCTATGGGATATGTTTAAACAAAATAATATTGCTATTTATAAAACTCAGTTTCATCCCACAGGATTTAAAACACCTGCTTCGTTTCAAAAAGTAAAAAAATTGTTTCTTGATTCATGTCAAACTACATAGTAGATTTATTGGCATAACAAAAACATAAAGAAGTAATTTAATATGTATTTCAGGTGGAAAAAGTCTTATGATATCAATTGGGGTTCTTGCTTCGGGATCAGGTACTGATTTGCAAAGCATTATTGATGCAATAGAACAACGAATGATTAATGCAAAGATTGCGGTGGTTATCAGCGACAATGAAGATACATTTGCTTTAAAACGAGCTGAAAAACATGGAATTGTAGCTAAATATGTGAACCCACAAGGATTAAATCGAAATGAATATGATAAAGAAATTGAGGATATTCTTTTAAAATATGGTGTTTCGTTAGTAGTAGGTGCGGGATATATGCGGATGTTAACTGAGGATTTTGTTAACAAATGGTTTGGAAAAATAATTAATATCCACCCATCACTTCTTCCATCCTTTAAAGGAGTGCAAGCGCAAAAAGATGCTTTTGATTATGGAGTGAAAATAACTGGATGTACGACTCATTTTATGGATACTAAAATGGATCATGGACCAATTATTTTACAAGCAGCAGTGATTGTAAAAGAAAATGATGGTGTTGAGGGATTAAAAAACCGTATTCTAGAATTGGAACATCAAATTTTACCACGAACGATTTATTTATTTGTAGAAGATAGATTAGAAATTAGAGGAAGAAGAGTTCATATTAAACCGGGTGATTCCTGGAAAGAAAAATATGATGTAATTCCAAATGTATTGTACCCAGAAGGATTTTGAAAATAATATTTGGTTTTGTTGTATGAATTATGAGGAGGCTGTGAACTGGGTTGATGGTTTTCATCAATTCGGAGTTCAATTAGGATTAGATCGAATTCTAAAAATATTAGATATTTTAGAAAATCCTCATTATCAAACTCGTTTTGTTCATGTTGCTGGCACAAACGGAAAAGGCTCAGTGTGCCGATATATTAGTAGTATTCTCACAAGTGAAGGATACAAAACAGGTTTGTATCTTTCACCTCATCTTGTCAATTTTCGGGAAAGAATCCAACTCAATAATGATTTTATTTCAAAGGATCATTTTGTTAAAATCGTTGAACACATTCAACCGATTGTTAATGATTTTGTAAAAAATCAAGGACAGTTAACCTATTTTGAAGTCTGTACCATTATTGCTTTTGTGTTTTTTAACAATGAACATGTTGATTACGCGATTATTGAAGTAGGACTTGGTGGTAGGTATGATGCAACTAATGTCATCGATCCTCTTGTTTCAGTGATTACAAATGTGAGTTTAGATCATCAACATCTTTTAGGCAATACAATTCAAAAGATTGCTACTGAGAAAGCCGGGATTATAAAACATAAGAAACCAGTGGTAACTGGTGCTACGGATGATGCATTATCTGTTCTACATCAGAAATGTAAACAAGAAAAGTGTTCATTACATATAGTTTCTATAGATAATGTTCAAGTTCTCCAGAATGATTATTTCAATCAAACTATTTTATTTCATGGATTATTTGATGACTACGAAGTATCAACACGGCTAATTGGCTGTTATCAACCTATAAATATTGCTGTTAGTATCGCTACTATCGAGATTTTACAGCAACAAGGGGTTTTTATTAGAAAGGAAAGTATAGTTGAAGGAATTAGGAAAATGAAGCATCCTGGAAGAATGCAAATACTTCGGAAGAATCCAGTTGTCGTTGTGGACGGTGCTCATAATCCTGATGCAGTTAAACATGTAGTGAAAAGCATTAAACTCTTGTTTTCATATGACCGGTTGATTCTTATTTTTGGAGTGATGAAAGATAAAGCGATTAAGGAAATGCTTCTTAATCTTCTTCCAATAGCAGATCTTGTTATTGTTACTGAGCCAAAGCAAGATCGAACGGCGAAAAGTCTAGAACTAGCTGATCTCATTGCAAATATTGATAATTCAAAAAGAATTATTCAAACCACATCCGTTAATGATGCATATAAAAAAGCAATTAAGATAGCTACTGAATCTGATTTGATTTTAGCTACTGGATCCCTTTTTACAGTTGCCGAATTATTAGTTCAATCTAATGAAAAATAATTGATTTTTTTTAACAGTCGTGTGCAAATGGTTCAAATAATATGAATAGTATTTGTGAATTTGTGGCAGAACACTATATGAAAATGAAATCGATTCATTCACTTAAAGAAGCAAATCAATTAATAGAATACATTGGAAGTGATCCTAATAGTATTCCAATAATGAGTCCGAAAATGGTTCACCGAGTCATTGAAATAAACGATGTGGTTTTACAAGATGCCATTATAATAAAACAAGATATGCTCTCTATTGGAGGTGAAGTAGCAGTTCCAAAAAATACGTTTGATTTACATCAAAAAAAAGCTACTATTTTAGTGAGTGGAACAGTCCACCAACTTAGAGAATTGATCATTAAACTAAAACGACATTACTCTCGCATCCAGCAGATTTCACAAGAATTAGAAGAACTAGTTAAAACGATAACATGACACGATTAAATTTTGGAAATTACATACTTGATTCATCAAAAAAAACCCTTCTCATGGGCGTAATTAATGTAACCCCAGATTCTTTTTCAGATGGTGGGAAATTTGATTCTGTTGAAACTGCAGTAAATCATGCAAAAAAACTCGTTTCTGAGGGAGCTGATATCATCGATATCGGTGGTGAGTCCACTCGACCAGGTGCAAAAGCAGTTACTGCTAAAGATGAATTACTGAGAGTGCTTCCAGTCCTGAAGCAAATAGCAGATGATGTTAACGTTCCAATTTCAATTGATACATATAAAGCAACAGTCGCTGAGAAAGCAATTGATGCTGGTGCATCACTTGTAAATGATATTACCGCTTTGCAAGGTGATCCACACATGGTTAATGTGATTGCTAATGCTAATGTTCATGTGTGTTTGATGCATATGAAAGGGAATCCACGGACGATGCAAAAAAAACCAACGTATACTAATCTTATAGAAGAAATCAGATTTTTTTTAAAAGAGCGAGCTGATTATGCCTTATTTCATGATATTCCAAAAAAACATATTCTTTTTGATCCAGGAATTGGTTTTGGAAAGCGAACAGGTAGAGGAGTTGAGGATAATTGTGATATTTTGCATCAACTAAATGTATTAAAAAAAGAAGGATATCCTGTTCTTGTTGGTGCTAGCCGGAAAACATTTATTGGTAATATAAGTGGAGATAAACCAGTTTTACCAGTGGATGAGCGATTGGAAGGTAGTATTGCTGCAGCATGTATTGCTGCGTATAATGGTGCTGATATTTTGCGGGTGCATGATGTCGCTGAGACTCGGAAAGCAATAGATATCGTGGATTGTATTCTTGGGAAATCAATAGTAAAAAATAATGAACATCCACAAAAATTTTAGTTGGAATTTATGATTAAAAAGAATCAATCTAAACCGGAACTTGTTGCTTCATACAGTTTACAAGCCGTGCTAGTAGTTACTCTTATTATTGCATTATGGAAACGAGAATGGATTTGGGTTATCGGTTGTTTTGCTGCTGTGTTCGTTGGGTTTATTCCATCACTTATCCATAAAAATATAAAAATTTTATTACCTTGGACGATTGAATTATTAATTGCAACTGTTGCTTCATTAAATATGGCCGGGGTATTGCTCAATGCGTATTATACCATACCTGGTTTTGGTGAGATTACTCAATTCTTCACTTCTGTTCTTGTGGCGTTTTTATCATTTGCTGTCATTTACATTCTTCATGTGTATTGGGATGGTTTGATTATGGATAAGTATGCGATGGCATTTGTTGTTGTCCTTGCTACAATGGGAGGGGGTGTCATTCTTGAGTTTATTAA
The DNA here is from genome assembly GCA_964581795.1 of uncultured Thermoplasmatales archaeon. Classification (GTDB taxonomy): domain Archaea; phylum Thermoplasmatota; class E2; order DHVEG-1; family DHVEG-1; genus EX4572-165. Next base: position 29,677 of record CAZOPW010000009.1, read on the forward strand.
GTGGTTTAAACTATTTGGTGCGTCACAAACATCTGTTGAAGGGGTGTTAACAAGTCTTTTTATTTCTACATGTAGTGGTATTTTAATTGCAATTATTGGAGTTACTCTGATTAAGCGAGGAGAGTTTGATGAAATAACAGAGGATCTAGGTAAACAATTTGATACTATGCTTAAAAGACGGCAGAAAAAGAAATAGATTTTTTAATATGGTTTTTGTTGTATATCAAGGTTAGGATGATGAACAGATGGATATTCAACGGAAGAAAAGTCAAGTGATTATCTCATTTATTTTACGTATTATTATGATTGCTTTATTTTTTATTGCGCTTTGGCAAAGTGATTTGAACTGGGTATTTGGTGCAGGGTTTGCTGTCTTGCTTACATTTGTTCCTATGATTTTAGAACGGAATTATCATATCACGTTACCCTGGATTTTGGAAATCCTCATTGTTTTCGCATTGTTTCTTCATATCGTTGGAGGAGTGTTATCTATGTATTACACGATTCCATTATATGATAAGTTCGCTCATTTTGTTTCATCGGTATTAGTTGCATTTGTTTCTTTTGCAGCTATTATCATTCTAGATGAATATTGGGATGGTCTTCATATGGATAGGCGAGCGATGGCATTTGTTGTGATTGTAACGACAATGGCATTTGGTGTAGTTTGGGAATTTGTTGAATGGACAAGTGATCTTGTTTTTGGAACGAATGAACAATGGGGATTAAATGATACGATGACTGATTTATTTGTTGACACGGTTGGTGGTGCTTTTATGGCTTTTTTTGGGGTGAATTTAATGAAGTCAGGAAAATGGTTCAAGATAACAAAAGATTTCAATGAGGATATTGAATCATTTTTAGATTCTTTTAAAAAGGAAGAAATTAATGAAAAAAAAGAAAATAGAAAATAAAAGGGAATATGAGATGGATTTTACTTGATTTTTACTTTTTTTGATTTTTGTTTCGGTGTTGGTGTTTTCTTTGGTAAGGTTACAGTTAATACTCCATCATTCATTTCTGCTTTTACATCTTCCGTTTTTAATTCATCTGGCATTTCAAAGCATCGATAGAATGAGGATGTCGTTCGTTCCTTACGTAACCAGTTTTTACCTTTTTCATCTTTTGTTTCATCGTGTTCAGCAGAAAGTTCAATGCCATACGGTGAAACTTCTAGATTAATATCTTCCTTGTTTATCCCTGGTAATTCAACTTGCATTTCGTATTTATCACCGTGATCAGCAACGTCTACGGCTGGTGTTCTACTCCATTCAGAAAGTGTTGAGTTGTACCGGTCTCTGGGATTCCAGAAGAGTTGTTCGAAATCATTTCGTAGTTGGTCGAACCAGTGATCCATTTCTGATAGGAAAAAATCTGGTCCACGTTCAACAATATCTCCTTTCCTACTTTGCTCAGTTGGAGTTATTTCATCTTTCTTTTTTCTTCCGATTTTCATGTTTCTTGTTCACCTCCAAACATCCTACAGTATAATAATAGATTAAAACTCCTATAAATATCTTACTATATAGCCATTGGAGAGTGTATCAATTTTCATTCGAAATAATCGAAAACTACGTAGTCAGAAAAATGAAATCATTTATTGAAAAACCCTCTCTATATACATTAGTACCTTCACATTCAACACTAATAGAGACTCGTTTTATTCCTACTGGTAACCCCGCCCTAATATTCCATAATCGATCTGGTGGAATAGTCCGTACTGATTTTTGATTGAAATCTGTTTTATGTTTAAAAATAAAATCAAACGATTGATTGAAATAAAGTGTTACATTATGATCTTTATGATTGTAGATATCAATCGATATTTCACCACCAAAATCTTGACCAAAATATCCCGCATACAACTCTATTTCAACATCTCCTTCACTACCTGTATCAATACCGTATGTCTTAAACGTATAATCAGCATTTTCATGAGCGGAAATTCCATCCCCCCAGGAACCTTCATATTTTTGATATGGAGCACCATTTTCATAGTAATCATTCCATCCAAATGCCCAACTAATAAAGGTAAATGCATTTCCTCCATCTGAATCAGGATCAGGCTTCAAAATTATGTAATACAATTCACCGGGTGTAACTTGAATATCTGGAAAATCAAATTCAATCCATTCTAATTCAGTATTAAGTTCAAGCGATTCCTTTGATACTAAAGTTAAATCATTTCCAGTGAGACTCTCTCTAATTGAAAGAATTGAATTTTCATACAAATACCCTTCCTTATTCAAGAGGAGTTTTACTCGAGTTAGGGTACAAAATGTTGGTTTAAATGATTGGGCAAATACCATCGACCCAAGAAGACAAGTTGAGGCTTCATGAATAGATTGTTCTTGATCTATTTCATCAGCAGTATCAAGTGGTATGTTATTAATAGGTACTACCTTTTTATAACAATCTCCATTAGCATTCACTTGTGAACCTACTGTTAAAATAATTAAAGAGCTAATAATTAAAAGACTAGCTATTTTTTTGTTTCTAAATACTGTTTTTATTTTCATTTTCAAATGTACCTCCCTTTCTATAACATAATTTAATTAAATGACACTTAATTATAATAAATTTACGGTTATAATGATATTTTTTAAAAATAAACGTATTTAAAATTCGTAAAATTGAAAATAGTATTTGAAATTTAGAATATTCAAATAAAAAAATGTGGAATTAAATTAAACCCACCGAGGGTTTTTTTAATTTGTTAAAATAGATTTAAGGAAAAATTATTGAAATTATGATATCTATATAGATTATTTTGATAATATTTATAAAATAAATTTTTTATTGAGTCGATTAAAATCGAGTGTGAAAACAATGATGACGGAACAAAAATGTCTTATTTGCAATAACCAAGAAATAATAAACGAAAAACATGTGAGAGAAATAGACGGTGAACTTGTTAGACTCTGCCCAATATGCTACCATAGTATGAAATGAAACAATACAACAGTTATCACATACATAAAATCAATAAAATATATAGAATATATAATTTTATAGATAGTAGCAAATATTATATAGGGGTTACCTTTTCCTCCCCCTCTTGCCAACTTTCTCTTAAAACGAATATTCTTAAAATAAATTAGGTGGACAAACAATGAAATATGTTTATTTCTTTGGAGACAACAAAACCGAAGGAAAAAAAGAACTCAAAGATCTCCTAGGTGGAAAAGGAGCAAATCTCGCTGAAATGGCAAACATTAACATTCCAATACCACCAGGTTTTACCATATCAACAATCGCCTGCAAACATTACAACGAAGCAAACAATTCCCTAACGACGGCGATGCTAGATGAAATAAAAGAAAACATCAAAAAACTAGAAGAATCTACACAAAAAAACTTTGGAGATCCTAAAAATCCACTTCTTCTATCGGTAAGAAGCGGTGCAGCTGTTAGTATGCCAGGAATGATGGACACTATCCTTAATTTAGGATTAAATGATTCTGTTGTAAAAGGTCTAGCAAAACAAAGTGACAATGAACAATTCGCATGGGATAGCTATCGGCGATTCATCCAAATGTATGGAAACGTAGTAATGAGTATTTCCCATGAACACTTCGAACGCATTTTAGAACACAAAAAGGAAGAAACAAACGTTTCCTATGACATGGATCTTACCGTTGAATCCCTAAAAGGAATCGTTGAAGAATACAAAAAACTCATCAAAAAAGAAACAAATCAATCATTTCCACAAGATGTCGATGAACAAATCATCCAATCTATTCAAGCTGTCTTTAATTCTTGGAATAATCCACGAGCAATAAAATACCGAGAAATCAACGACATCAAAGGCCTAGAAGGAACTGCAGTAAATGTGCAAACCATGGTTTTTGGAAACATGGGAAAAGATTCAGCAACTGGAGTCTGTTTTACAAGAAATCCCGCAACAGGAGAAAACAAATTCTATGGAGAATATCTTATTAATGCTCAAGGAGAAGACGTAGTTGCAGGAATAAGAACTCCGTTACAAATCAACACATTACAAGAACAAATGCCAGATCTTTATGAACAACTTCTAACTACGTGTAAAAAACTGGAAAAACACTACCGAGACATGCAAGATTTAGAATTTACGATACAAGACAAACAACTTTACATGCTTCAAACCAGGACCGGAAAACGTACTGCTCAAGCCGCAATCAACATCGCTGTTGACATGGTCAATGAAGGACTAATCACAAAAGAAGAAGCAATACTTCGAATTAGTCCAAAACAACTTAGCCAACTCTTACATAAACAAGTAGATAATTCTATTTCCCATCATGATAAATATCTTACAAATGGTCTCCCCGCTAGTCCCGGAGCGGCTGTTGGTAAAATAGTATTTGAAAATCAAGCAGCAATAGAGCAATCAAAAAATGGCGATAATGTCATTTTAGTAAGAAATGAAACCAGCCCTGAAGACATTATCGGCATGGAAGTTGCAACGGGAATTCTTACTGCAAAAGGAGGAATGACAAGCCATGCAGCAGTCGTTGCTCGAAGTATGGGAAAATGTTGTGTTTCAGGATGTAAAGATATTAAAATAAACGAAGAAAAGCAAACTATAATGATGGGTTCTAAAACATTTACCCAAGGAGACTTTATTACACTAGACGGAGCAACAGGAAATGTTTATCAGGGAGAAATTCAAACAGTTTCTCCGAAACTTAATGGTAATTTTTCAACTGTTCTCTCATGGGCCGATTCAATTCGAAAACTTAGTGTTCGAACAAATGCAGATACACCTCGCGATGCCAAAAAAGCTTTAGAATTTGGAGCTGAAGGAATAGGGTTATGCAGAACAGAACACATGTTTTTTGAAGGAAATCGAATCAAAGCCGTTCGCAGAATGATTCTTGCACATGACAAGGAGAAACGAAAAGAAGCCCTTGCAAAAATAAAACCATATCAAAAAGAAGATTTCATTGAACTCTTCAAAATCATGAACGGAAAACCAATCACCATCCGATTACTTGATCCACCATTACATGAATTCTTACCAAAAGAGGAGAAAGAAATCAAAGCATTTGCCGAAGAAATGAATATTTCCTATGAACAACTTCAAAAAGAAATTGCCCAATTGCAAGAAGTAAACCCAATGCTTGGTCATCGAGGCTGCAGAATTGGGATTTCTCACCCTGAAATACCAGAAATGCAAGCCCAAGCATTATTTGAAGCAGCAAAAGAAGTAGCAAATATGGGAATTAAAGTGCAACCTGAAATCATGATACCATTGGTAGGTCATGTTGAAGAATTCTCCCATCAAAAAAAGATTATTACAACTGTTGCAAATCAAGTGTTGAACGGATCTAAAAACATTAATTATAAGATTGGTACGATGATCGAAGTTCCTCGTGCCGCACTTCGTGCTGATACAATCGCCGCTGAAGCCGAATTTTTTAGTTTTGGAACAAATGATTTAACGCAGATGACTTCAGGATTTTCTCGAGATGACGTTGGTAAATTTATTCCTGAATACATTTCTCAAGGATTATTCAAATTCGATCCATTTGAAACACTTGATCAAACAGGTGTTGGAGAACTTATACGTATTTCTTTGGAAAAAGGAAAGACTGCTCGATCAGATTTGAAAGTAGGGATTTGTGGTGAACAAGGCGGTGAACCGAAAAGTATTGAATTCTGTCATAACATCGGACTTGATTATGTGAGCTGTTCTCCTTATCAACTACCTGTGGCTCGTCTTGCGTCAGCTCACGCTGCTTTGCTTGAAAAACAAAAAATGGAAATATAAAAATATTAAACCTAATCCTTTTTCATTTTTTTATACTCTACATCTAAGATGACGAAAGTATTTTCCAAACACTTGTTTTTATATTTATCACATTCATTATTCATAAACATTTAAAGGATGAATTTATTACCGTACCCTAAAAACATTTAGTTCATTATCATAAAATCAATGAGAGTAAGGATGTGTAAAAATCATGGATCCTGTTTGTCCACTTGACTATAGGTATGGAAGAAAAGAAATCAAAGATATTTTTGGAGAAGAGCAGCGTTTACAGTATCTGCTCGATGTCGAGTCAGCATTAGCTAGAGCACATGCAAAAATAGGAAATATTCCCCAGGATGCTGCTGATGAAATAACAAAAAAAGCAACGATTTCACAAGTGAACGTTTCTCGAGTTAAAGAAATTGAAAAGGAAACAAAACATGATATCATGGCAGTTACCAAAGCGTTAGCTGAAGTCTGTGAAGATGAAGCTGGAAAATATATTCATCTTGGAGCAACAAGTTATGATATTGTTGATACTGCTAATGCATTACAATTTGTGAAGGCAACGACTCTCCTTTCTAACCAACTTAAACAACTTCGGAACTCTTTAGTACATTTAGCGAAAAAACATCGAAAAACTGTGATGCTGGGAAGAACCCATGGTCAACATACTATTCCCATCACGTTTGGATTGAAAATGGCCGGGTATGCAATGGAAGTTGATCGTCATTTAGAACGATTACATGAATTAAAAAGCAGGTTGTTTATTGGGAAACTCTCTGGAGCTGTTGGAACTGGTGCAGCTCTTGGATCTCAAGCGCTAAAGTTACAAGAAATAATGCTTACCGATCTTAAACTCGGTATTGAAGATGTCTCAACTCAAATCGTTTGTAGAGATCGATACAATGAATTGTTAGGATTACTAGCTAATATTGCAACGAGTATGGAAAAATTTGCGACGGAAATTAGGAATTTACAACGGGATGAAATCAGAGAAGTTGCTGAATCCTTTGATGTGAAAAAACAAGTTGGTTCTTCAACAATGCCTCATAAACGAAACCCGATTACTAGTGAACAAGTATCAGGCCTCTCGCGAGTGGTTCGAAGTTTTATTATCCCTGGATATGAAAACGCGATTCAATGGCATGAACGGGATTTATGTAACTCTTCAAGTGAAAGATTCATTATTCCGCACTCACTCATTCTAACTGATTGGATTGTGTTTAAAATGACAGATGTTTTTTCAAATTTAAGTGTCTTTCCAGATCGGATGAAAGAAAACATGAAGATTTCCAAAGGACTTCCTATGGCTGAATCATTAATGACTACGCTAGTTCAACATGGCATGGGAAGAGGAGAAGCTCATGAACTCATGCGGCAAACTGCACTTCAAGCCGCAAGTAAAGATATCTCACTAAAAGAAGTGTTTTTAAAAGTGAATAAGAAAAAACATTTACTGACTGATCAGGAAATTGATCACGCGTTGAACCCAGAAAATTATTTAGGGGCAACTGATGAAATCATAGAACGAGTGATTAAGAAATTAGATCGATAATAAATATAGATATGGTTGATACAATGGATAAAGTAGAAACGATTTTAGCTCACACTGATGAAGTAGTTACTAAAGAGGAATTAAGTGAAGTTGTTAAAAAAGATCATCCTAGAGCATATATTGGTTTTGAGCCATCTGGCACGGTTCATCTTGGATGGAAGATTTGTACAAATAAAATTAATGATTTTCTTTCAGCAGGTTTTGATTTCACAGTCCTTCTTGCTGATTGGCATGCCTATATTAATGATAAGCTTGGCGGTGATATTGAAATTATTAAGCTATGTGGTCGATATATGGAGGATTGTTTTGCTGCAATGGGTGTAGATACAGATAAAGTCTCTTTTGTATATGCAAGTGAATATGTAGGTGATCCAAAATACTGGGAACTTGTTTTAAAAACTTCAAAAGCAGTCTCAGTTGCACGTGTGAAACGAGCAATGGATATTATGGGTCGAGATGCTGAGGAGGCTGAAAAAGATCTGTCTAAATTATTTTATCCTGCAATGCAAGTAGCTGATATTTTTTATCTTGATTTAGATGTTGCTTATGGTGGAACTGATCAACGTCATGCTCATATGCTTGCCCGAGACGTAGCAAAAAAAATTGATAAGAAATCTCCTGTAGCTTTGCATACTCCTCTCCTAACTGGTCTTCAGGCTGGTGGACGGATGAATCCAGTTGAAGCAAAGATGAGTAAGAGTAAACCAGATTCTATGATTTCTATTCATGATGCGCCTAATGAAGTGAATAGAAAAGTGAAAAAAGCATATTGTCCTGAGAAACAAGTTGAGGGGAATCCTATTCTTGAAATGTGTAAATATGTTGTGTTTCCAGAATTAAAAGATGAACCATTTTTGATTGAACGTCCTGAAAAATGGGGTGGAAATCTTGAATTCCAGTCATATGAAGAACTTGAAAACGCGTTTAAAAAAGATCTTCATCCACTTGATTTGAAAACCTCGACTGCAAAGTATTTGAATCAAATATTAGAACCAATTCATGCATATTTTAAGAAGCACCCTGAGAATTATGAGAAAATGAAGAAATCGGGTATCATTACTCGGTAATCTTCATTTTTTATTTTTTTATAATCTTATGGACTTCAAGTATTTCATCTGAAAACGTCTGTTGATCCATTATAATGTTTAGAAGATGATTTTTTTCTATTGTTTCATTAAATAATTTTCTTGGTGATTTCGTGCTAAACACCGTGAAAGCTCTTCCATTTTTTGTTAAATAATCCGGGAGTCTTTCAAGAAATTGAATTGTTGTTTGAAGTCCAGATTTTCCTCCATCTACTGCTTTATCAAACCATCCAGATCCTCCAATGTATTCATCTTTAGTAGTTGGTAAATAAGGTGGATTAAAAATAATAAGACTGAATTTTTGATGGTTTTTCAACACATCAAATAAAGAACCTTTTCGAACGGTAATTGATCCGTTTAATTTTGTTTTATTTGTTTTAATATTTTTTTGTGTAATTTCAACAGCATAAGGATTAATATCTGAACATAGTACGTCTGATCCCTTTTGTGCACAAGATAAAGCTATTATTCCAGTGCCAGTACCAATTTCTAACACAGAATCTTTCTCTGTTGGATCTATTGATTTTAAAAGTAAGAATGTATCCTCTGCAGGATCATATACTTCATGATGTAAGAAGATTTTAAGCGTTTTATAATGAAATGATAAAGATTGTTCATTCACATCATGATAATAATATAAAGAGTGTAAAAATGAATCGATGTTTTTTAGATTACCAATAATTTAAAAAAATATCTCTTCATTATGTTATTTTGTGGATCGATTAACAATTTCACTAGACGAAAAATCAGAAGCAATTATTGATTTATATAGTGAAGAATACAATTTAAGTAAGACTGCTGTTATTCGAAAAGCATTGAATATTTTTGCTCAACAGGAGAAACTAAAAAAAACGTGTAGTGCTGAAACTATTCAAGCATATTGTGAATTCCTTGAAAAGCGAGATCATATTATTTTAGATGTTGATCATTGGGATGCTTTTTTCAAAGAAATTGGTGAAGGTTCTGATGAATTTTGGAATGAAGTCTATAAAATTGGAGTGGAACACGAAAGAGAATATTATAATAAAGGGTTACGTGAAGTCAGAGATATTTTAGTTTTCGTAGAAAAAACGAATTGGTATATTTTAAATCAAGATTCTGAGAAAAGTTATACATTAATATTAAATTCATCGGTGTCTGGTAAATTCGTTGAATACTTTTTTAAAGGTTTTTTCAAGAATCATCCCCAAAATATTAAAATAGAGAGAGGAGCAAGAAAAATAAGAGTGACAATTGAATAGTAAATTATTTTACTTTCTTTTTGCCACAGTTTATGCATTTCTCCCATCCATCAATGTTTCCATGATGGCATTCACCGCAAATCCAAACCATTTTTTTTCACTCTCTCCAAAACTTTTTTTTAATTTTGTTTTGTCTTTTTTATAGAATGATTACTTTTAGTTTCAGTTGATCCCGCAGTGTTTTTGGTTTGCATTTTTTGCTTGTTTTTTGGTGTTTTTTGTTTCTCTTCTTTAGAAGTAGTGGTATCATTTTTTGCTTTTTTTTTCCGCTGAAAACTGCGCTGTGCTGCTTGTTGGGCTTGTAATATTTTTTCGTAATCTCCAGACATCATTACTTTTGAGAGATTAAGTAATGTTAGCAATCTTTTCTCATCTAACACTCCTACACCATCAATGTAATTTTCATCGATACCACTCGTTATCATTTCCGGAGCGCCTTGTACTTTCTCTCCTTCGATGTGTAATACCTCTGTTGCACTATCAACAACCATTCCAACCGTGTTTCCGTCTACTTCAACAACAAGAATACGGGTATCATCATCAACTTCTTTTGATGGAAGTCCCAGTTTCATTGCTAAATCATTAACCACAACAATACTCCCTCGAAGATTAATCACACCTTTAATGTAACTTTCTGTATTTGGAATACGAGTTACATCTTCCCAACGAATGATTTCCTTTACTTCATTGATGTCTACACCAAATTCTTCTCCTGCAATCTTAAATATCACAAGTTGTCGATCACTTGATCCATGTTTTCCAAAACCATCTTGTTCCGTTCCTACAGGCATAGTAATTCAATCCTCCAAATATTATTGTTGAACAGAAGAGTCAGATGGTGATTCTGACTCTACAGATTGTTGTGTTTTTTCATCGGGTGCTGATTCGCTATGTTTGTTTTTCTTGAAAAGATTCGATTTTTTTGTTGGTGTTGAGGTTGATTGTGTTTGAGTTGTTGTATCGTGTTGTTCATTTTGTTGTTGGTACTGATAATCAGTACTGTTTGGAGAATTGTACATTTTTCCTTGTTCATTGAGTTTGAATTGATCTACGATGTTTTGAAGTTCAGCAGAAATACTAGACATTTGCTCACTTGCACTTGCAACTTGCTGCATGCTACTTGTTACCTCCTGTATACTTGCACTGACTTCTTGTGCACCACTTGCATTTTCTTGAGCAACACTACCTACTTCTTCAGCACTTTGACTGACTTCTGCAATCACCTGAGGAAGCGCTTCAAAGGCCTGAACTGCTTGTTCTACTCCTTTACTTCCTTCCTCAACTTGTTTGGTGTTTTCATCCATGCTTGTAACAGCACTTTCAATCTCAGTTTGGATCCCTTGAATAAGATTACTGATTTGTTGAGTTGCTTGACCACTTTCTTCAGCAAGTTTACGGACTTCATCAGCAACAACAGCAAAACCGCGTCCTGCCTCTCCAGCTCTGGCAGCTTCAATAGCAGCATTTAACGCAAGTAAATTGGTTTGTTCACTGATTTGGTTAATTGTGTCAACAATGTTGCCGATTTCTTTACTTTTTTCTCCAAGTGCACCAATCTTCTGAGCTCCTTCCTGTGTAGTTGTTTTGATCAACTGCATTTTTTCAGAAACATTTTTTGATGCTTGTTGTCCTTGACTGCTACTCTCCTTTGCTTTTTGCACCTGATTAATCATATTTTCACTATCTTTAGCGGTGTTTTGACTACCACTAGCGACTTGTTGAATCGTACTACCTACCTCCTCCATACTGGCGTTTACTTCTTCAGCAGAGCTAGAGAGTTCTTCTGCACTACTTGCAACTTGTTCCGTATTTGTTTTTACAGCAGCTATCGTTTCTCTTAATCCTTCAAGCATTGCTGTGAAGCCATCAGCAAGATTTTTCACATCTCCTTTAGCATTGCTCACCTTAAGATCACGGGTGAGGTCTCCTTTGGCAACAATTTTTGCATTATCGGCGATATCTGCGACAGGTGAAGCCACGTTATCAAGCATGTTATTAAGACTTGCAGCCATTTCACCGATTTCATTTTTACTTTTTACACTACTTCGTTTGCTTAAATCACCAGTGTTAGCTAAACCCTTTAATTCTTTTCCAATAATTTCTAGTGGATTTGTAATTGATTTTGTAATGAAAAATGCTAGTGCTACACCTATTATAACTGATGCGGCAATGAATGCAAAAATCATGGAATTAGCTTGTGCTTGAGCAGCAGCACTATCTTTCGAAGCGATGTCCCCTAATAGTTTTGCTCCTCCATAATGAGCATTTCCTGAAGAGGCACTTCCTTCTAAATCTAATGCAACTTGTAGTAAACTATCGTATGCACTTGCTTTATCTAATTCATTTTGATGATAAATATCTGCTTGATCAATGTAATTTTGAATGTAATCATCAATTGATAACGCAGCTGAGTAAATCTCAGAATTAGCTTTTGAAGTGGTTTTTAATTCTTCTGCTGCAGATTGAGTAACTGTCATTTTTGATTGGAATGTTTGCCAGTTTGTCTCAGTTGGATCCAAAATATACCCATAGGCGGCTACTCTCATTAATAAGAATTTTTCAAAAAGATCTGTTGCTTTTAAATAAGTACTGTCTCCAGTTGTAGATAATGTTTTAGTGTTTTCAATTTCACTGGTGAATCCATCTCCGATTGCTTTCCATTGGGTAAAAACATCGTTATTTGATTCTACATATGAGACATAATTATCAAAATATGTTTTATAATCTTCAGCGCTTTGTTTGATGTCATTGAGAATTGAAACTTGTTGTGTCGTAATGTATCCATATTGTTTTGTTTGATCTGTTTGTGATTTTATTACGTCTAGTTCAGTGTATACATCATTGACTATTGTTTCATCTTCTGTTCGAATGTAGTCTTTAGCATATCCTCTTGCACCTTCTGTATGTTCAATAATTGTATTTGCATCTTCTAAAATGGTTGCTTTGTCATTAACGGTATTTAATCCATTGACACCAACTACTCCAACAGCAGCACAGAGTACAATTAATGCACAGAATCCTATTATCAGCTTCTTACTTATCTTTATATCATCCCATTTTCCCATTGTTAACTCCTTCCTTTTTGTGAGGGAGAAAGGTAGGTGGTTGGAAAAGTTACTTGAAGAGATAGATCATCTACTTTTGGATGTAGATTCAGGTTGTCTATCATTTATGCAATCCCATCACCTTTCTCTTACCATTATACTCCAAAATGGTGACTAAAGATTTTTCAATTCTTTTATAAACCTATTTGAGAAAGTTGAATAAGAATTCATACAACTTCATATATCATCATAAATAGTAAGATCCATCGAAAAATATTGGACAAAAATCTCATAACCTGATTATTTTATATGGAGTGCAAAGCCGTAAACATAGATAGTTTTAAATACTATTGTTGTATATAATACCGCTTAGTACGTGTTAATACGTATTAGGATGTGTTAAATTGAATAATGGAAAAACAATCGGAATGGCCCTATTCTTTGGAGGAATCGTTCTGCTCATTGGATACGGGATATTCCAAGGATTTGAAGAATTGATGAACGCTTTGGATCTAATCTCAGGGTTTTTCATTGGTCTAATTTTTGTTGGCCTAATCACGCTTATTGTATCAATATATCTTGAACAAAAAAGAGATACAAAAGAGACTATGAAATCTATTAAAAAGGAGGATTTAGAACCATGATAATAGTAAATACTGATTTCATTCCTGGAAAAGAAATATCAGAAGTCATTGATTTAGTTAGAGGGAATACGATTCAAGCGAAAAGTATCGGTAAAGACATCAAAGCTGGATTTCGTCATATGGCTGGTGGAGAAATCAAAGAATATACAGAAATGCTTGCGGAATCTCGGGAAATTGCAATAAAAAGAATGGAAGAGAAAGCAGAAAAACTTGGTGCAGATGCAATCATAAACGTTCGATTCATGACTTCAGCAATGATGGGTGGAGCAGCGGAAATACTTGCATATGGAACAGCAGTAAAATTAAAATAAATCAGTATTGAATAGTATGAGAACAATTGTTATAGCTATCATCGGGATTATTATCCTCGGGATTGGTATTGCCACACTCATTAATCCACAATTTTCGCGATGGATAAACCTACCTGGAGAAGCACATATAAAAGCAATCGTTTCTATCATAATTGGCCTTGTTCTCATTATTCTTAATTTTATTATGACATAAA
>CAZOPW010000010.1:0-26689 GCA_964581795.1 uncultured Thermoplasmatales archaeon
ACGGTGTAACCATTTGTAATAACTCCTTCTGTTCACTCCAAGTAATTCTGCTTTTCGAGAAACAGGTATCCGATCATACTGAGGATCTTGGATCATTTGGTATTTCATTTCTCTTCCTCTTGATCCTCGTTGGTTTTCCCATGTTTTTCCAATTGCGTCAAGGTTTTTTTTAAAAACTCGTTTTCAATGTAGAGCTTGCCAACGAGTTGTTCAAGCTCTGCAATCTTTGCTTCATCTTTGTATTGCCTGCCTTGTCCTTGGAAGGCGGTCTCAGGAGATTGATGATATTCTCGTTTCCAAAGATTGACCAATACCGGATGAAGATTATGTTTCCGGCATACTTCAGCTTGTTTGGTTCCTTGCTCAATTTCTCGAATGACTTCGATTTTGAATTCTCGTGAAAATCTTCTTCGTTTTTTACCCATTTTAATACCCCAATAGTCTTTCTCATTAACGTAACTTATTGTGAACTATTGGGGGTTCACTCCATAAGGAAAATTAGCTAAAAAATTCTATAAAAATTGATTATGATGGATTAAATAATGTAGACATATATTATGAATCAAGTTGATGTTAAAATAATTATTAGAAGGTTATCTTGTTTGATATAGGAAAATTTATTATACAAAAATAGTGATAAATTATTACGGTTGAATAAAGTTGGGAATATAAAATGAAACATATGACTATTATGATTTTATGCTGTTTTTTTCTTTTAATAACCCAATCTTCAGTCTTACCATTTCATCAAGAAAAAATGATGGATTTAGATGATTTATCCCCCGTGCTTTCTGAATTTAATAAGTCAATTCACCCTTATTCAACAACACAATCTTCTTGTATAACAATGCAAACGACGATGAAATCCTTTGATGAAAATCAAACAAAACCACCCTTGGTAGATGATCTTCTTCCTTCATTTTGTTGGACAAATAATAACGGTGATTGGACATCTCCAGTAAAAGATCAAAGGGACTGTGGGAGTTGCTGGGATTTTGCTGCTATTGGATTAATAGAGAGTCTTATAAATATAAAAGAAGGTCGTCCCGGTTTAGATCCGGATTTATCAGAACAATACGTTCTCTCTTGTCTTAGTCAAGCAGGCTCCTGCAGGGGTGGTCTTTCATTAAAAGCATTAGAACTTATCAAGTCAACTGAAGAAAAAGGGAATTTTTACAATGGTGTTCCACTAGAATCTTGTATGCCGTATCAAGCTAATGATACTTTTCCTTGTGATAATAAATGCATGAATTGGACTGATTACCTTATTCCGATAACAGAGTATGGATCATGGAATAGTTATGGATCAAAAGAAGACCGGGACCTCATTAAATCTATGATTATGGAAAAAGGCCCAGTTATCACTGATATTTATGCTTCTGAAGATTTTCGATCGTGGGGCCGGACGAATCATAAAAACACTGATGTTTACCCATATGAAAAACCTATTATCTGGAGTAATCATGTCGTACTGATAGTTGGATGGAAAGATGATATAAACATACCGAATGGCGGGTATTGGATTTGTAAGAATAGTTGGGGGAAATCATGGGGGTATAACGGGTTTTTCAACATTGAATATGGTGGTCAAGGAATTGATAATGGCTATATTATCTGGGCTGATTACGATCCTTTATCATATGATTGGAATCCCGTCGCACAACCAGGTGGTCCCTATGTTGCAAAGGTGAATGAAATCATTTCATTTAATGGAGTAAATAGTTTTGATGCTGAAGATAACGAAATAGAATATACGTGGGATTTTGGTAATAACATTACTAAAACAGGAGAACAAGTAAGTTATCAATATCCAGAAAAAGGTATTTATGAGGTCTCATTAACCGTTACTGATACAGTAGGAAAGAGTGATACTCAACAGACAGCAGTTTTTATCGAACCTTGGAAAGAAGAGGATTCATGGACGTATCGATGTAACAACCTCGATTTTCATGTGAAACATGATGCAATTGAAGTATTCCTACAATCAACACTTCCTCAGTTAACATTTGAAATCACAAATGAAAAATCTAATAGATATACTGTTTTTTTTCAAAGTGAATTCAGTGATGATGCAATTCTCTTAATTTCCTATTCCTCCTTGGATCAAGAACTTGTTTTTACAAATACAAAATTTTCAGGATTCTTATCCATTTCAAAAAATGATTTATCTATTTCAGATATCCAAATCGATGCCCAAGGTTGGCTTGGATTCAAAAATTTTCTTCCGTCACTAATTAAATTTCCTTTTTCAATTGAACTCGATCTTAATAGTGGAGAAGGATTACAACTTTTGAATTTTCCATTGTCAACAGACAAAACGTATGACATTCCACTTGCGACGTTTGATGTGAACGGAACGATTCGTTCACCTCTCTTTGATATCGTTCATCTCATTAACACTGTTGCAAAAGTATTAGGGAAGAATTTCCTTCCTGAAGACGTTAGTCAGCTTCTCCCAGACATTGATTTAAAGGAAGCATTAGATACTAGTTTAGGGTCTAATCGGCTTACAATGCCTTGTTTGCCTGGTTTAAACGTACATAATAGTACAAAATCAGTTGAAGCGGGGTCTTTTCAGGTGTATACGATCCAAATTCCAAATATTGGTGAATTTTCATATAGTCACACAGTTGAAAACATTGTTCAAGCAATGGTGAACCCTCCAAGAATGAATACATTGAATGGTTTTATTGATGTATCAATGGATCTTGAATTAATCGATACGACATATGAATAGGAACACTAGTCGTGGAAAAGTATACCACAATATTTATAATGGAACAAATTTATAATATTAACTGTATGTCAGTTGAGTTTTCAAGTGGATTATCAAATAAAAAATTCTTTGTTTTAGCTATAGCACTTCTCTTATTATTCACTCCAATATCTTCATTTGCTCAATCAAATGAATCACAACGTGTAGAAGACAAAGAAATATTACAAGTTACATCATCAAAGATTTCAGAAACACCCAGTTGTCAACACGTCCAAGTCTTTCCATGGTCAACACAAACTGATTCACAAACGGTTCTTACCCAAGACACTTCTATCCTTCCAACTAGCGAATATCCAATTCAACATCATCCTCGAGTTATTGGAAAAGACGAAAAAGTATTTGTGTTATCACAAACAAAAAACACGAATAACTCAACGAGTCAACTCACCGCAACATATTCACTAAATCATGGAGAAACATGGAACGAACAAATGACGATAGCTGATCAAAATACGAGTTTCAAAAACGCTAGCATCGATGCTACAGGTGACCCAGACATGCAAGTATATGGATCCCATCGTATTGATAACAAGACGGGTGTCCAACTTATTTTTGGTTTTCCAAACATGACAGATTACACAAAAGGATACATGGGTTCAACAAGAAATTTTGATATGAACGGATGGTTTAATGGAAAACTTATGGTCTGGGAACCAACCTATTGGCAGGAAATTGGAAACACTGCCACCGCAGGATATCCACATGGAACTCAAGTAGGTCCTTACAAAAATTTTCATGGGTTAACGGTATGGGCAGGTCATGATGGAAATGGATGGTCATATTATTATTTCTGCGATACTGATGAAACACAAGATAAATCGTATAAAATCTTGTGGAAAAATTACCTGAATGGAACACTTCAAGATGTTGATATTGACATTGATATCTCAACAGGATGGCAATATGATATCTATCAACTAAAAAATGAAACCACCGGGAAACCGGAAATTTACGTAGATACATTATACATTGAACCGGGGAACCCTGAATGGTACAATAAAGACGAAAATTATGGTCAGTCTCATGTATTTAAAAACTATCAAAACCCAGATATAAAAGCATCAAATGGTTTTGCATATCTTGCTTGTGAAAAAAATAATGATATTTTTCTACACTATTCAAAAGATAACGGGTTTTCGTTTGACACTATTCAACTTACAAACACCGTCGAAAAAGAATCAAATCCAACCGTTACAGCAGAAGGAAATGTGGTCACGGTATCCTATGTCCAAAATAATAATGTGATAGTAACCTCATCATCAAATGCAGGAATGGATTGGAATCAACCCAATCAAGTAAATGATCAAAATAATACTGTTTCTCAGCACCATGATGAAATTGACATCGATGAAAACAATATTGTATGGACAAACACAGAAATGAATTCTCACATATTATATGATATTCTTAACATTGAAACTCCCATTTTATCATTGAATTCGATTACTGGTGGATTAATGATTTCTTCTGAAATTGAAAACAAGGGAGTCGTCAATGCAACAAACATACCATACTCAATTCAAATAGACGGTGGAATCCTATTTTCCCCAAGAGAAATCAGTGGAACAATATCTATTCCTGCAGGTGAAACAAGAAGCATTCAAACTGAACAACTCATTATAGGAATTGGACGTCCAACGATAACCGTAAACGTTGGATCTGTTTCTCAATCCATTCAAGCTTCATTACTCTTCTGTTATCTTATCATATAACTCACTTTTGCTATTGTATCACAATTATTAAATACTTCAAATGAAATAGTATTGAGTAATACTGGTAAGAATAAAAAAGTAAAAAAGGGGACCTTTCTTACATGAAAAAAATTATTTCATCAATGATAATAACGCTTTTGATATGTAGTGGAATGAATTTTGTTCTTTTCTCAACTGCAGAACCAACACTTCAAAAAGATACATTTACAATGCAGTTCTCAGATCCTTATGTTGGATTATCTTCTGATTCATCAGCGTTCGTTGAACTTACTGAGTGTAATACGTTTTCAAATGAACCTGGAAAACCAAGACTTCCAATAGTTGAAAAAACCTTCACCTATCCGATAAATGTACGTATCACTGAAGTGAGTTGTTCGATTGATTCGATAGTAGAACAATCCATTCAAAATCGTGTTCAGTTAAATCCTATACCCGTTCCTATTGGAGAAACTGAATCAAATTCAGCGTTATCACCTTCATTTTATGAAAATCCTTATCCGTATCCTCAAAACTGGATAACTTATGATGTTGGAAGAGGACTTGTTGATGGTAAACGATCTGTGATAGTTAAAATCCAATATAATCCTATCAAATATTACCCGGAAAAAGATTCCATTGAAAAAACTGAATCAGTAAGTATATCAATTCAATATAAAACAACAAACGAACCAACAGCATTACCAACTAATTCCGATGAAAACTATGATTTACTCATTCTAACACCATCCGATTTTCAATCAAATCTTGAACCATTAGCACTCCATAAAGAAAACCGAAATATTTCCACAAAGATCGTCACTCTTGACCAAATTTATTCAGGAAACTACTTTACACCACAAGGAAGTGATGATCAAGAAATGATAAAATATTTTATCAAAAATGCATATGATCAATGGGAAACT
Source organism: uncultured Thermoplasmatales archaeon (assembly GCA_964581795.1). Taxonomy (GTDB): domain Archaea; phylum Thermoplasmatota; class E2; order DHVEG-1; family DHVEG-1; genus EX4572-165. The sequence goes on from CAZOPW010000010.1 coordinate 5,391, forward strand.
GAATACGTACTCCTTGTTGGTGGAAAAGATCATTTTCCTTATAGAGAATCACATGTCTACATTGGTTATCATGATGATAGTGAAATCATAGTGAGTGATTTGTATTACGCTGATCTTTATAATGAAAATGGATCCTTTGAAACCTGGGATACTAATGAAAATGAACAATACGCGGAATATAATTGGAGTGGACAGTACGATGAATTAGACTTGTATCCTGATGTGTATATTGGGAGACTTGCTTGTGTTGACCGTGATCAAGTAGATAGTGTCGTTGATAAGATCATCATGTATGAAACACAGGAATCCTTCAAAAAAAGCTGGTTTAAAAACATAATATTAATCGGAGGAGATTCATTCACTCCCGTTCATGGTGATGAATCAGGAGTAAATGAAGGAGAATTAGCAAATCAACACGTGTTAGATGTTATGGATGGTTTTATTGGAACAAAACTTTGGGTGTCAAATGCAAAACTTGCTGGTTTCAATCCAACTGGTGTTGAACGAATCATGGATTCTATTGATGCAGGATGTGGATTTGTTCATTTCTCAGGTCATGGAAGTAGTAGTGTATGGACCACGTATCCACATAATGGAACCAAACAGAACATGCCAACGCCACTTGGCAGTTACCGAACAGATCATATAAACACATTACAAAATGGGTATAATCTACCAATTGTAGTCACTGGCGCGTGCAGTGTAGGAAAATATCAGAAGAATGATGGATGTTTCTCCTGGAGTTTTGTGTCCAATCCAGATGGCGGCGGTATTGCATCTTTTGGAGCCACGGGTTTAGGATATGCTTGTCTTGGCTTGGAAGTCACTGATTATGTAATTGAAAAAATGGCAATTGAAATGTTTAAAGCATACAATGTCCATGAAGCTAAGACCGTAGGGGAAATGTGGGCAACAGCAGTTACAAATTATATTATTCCTGAATTGTATGATTCTGATTATAAAACCATTGAGGAATGGCAACCATTCTGTGATCCAAGCTTAGCGTTACGAGAGGATTACATTACCCCATCTGAACCTCCACAACAGCCAACTCTTGTTGGACCAAGAAATGGGAAAACAGGGATTAGTTACACCTTTAATGCAACAACTATTGACCCAGATCGAAATCAGGTCTCTTATTTATTCGACTGGGGAGATGGCAGTGTCTCAGAATGGATTGGTCCTGTTGATTCAGGAACCATGGTAAGTGCAACTCACACATGGGAAGAAAAAGCAAATTTTACCGTTCGAGTGAAAGCCAAAGATGAACATGGTTATGAAAGTGATTGGTCTGATCCTCTCACGGTGACCATGCCGCATTCACATATTCAAATCCCTTGGTTCTTACAATGGATCATCGATGTTATTACATCATATTTCTCCCATTTTTCCTAGCTGAAATAATTCTTTATTCGAAATGAGTTTACCTCTAACTCTTTAATATTCTTTCTTTCAAAACTATTAATTTATCATATATGTTATGATATTTTCCCTTTTTTTTGTTTAAACACGTCTTATTTTCAGATCTTAGAATCCTAAGATTTAATAACAACGTCAGTATAATTGTTGTATTCAGAAACGATACAATTAGAAAGAATCTCTTGTGATGAAATATGAAAACAAAATATATTCCTCTATTATCAATTCTTGTTGTTTGCACGCTATTTTTCAGTGGTTGTATATCAGATAATGAATCCGATGATAGCAACCAAAAAAATCAGTGGGGTTCACCAACAGCTCAGTTTACAGCTGGTCCAACTCCTATAGTAGTAAATAGAACCGTGTTTTTTAACAGCACCTCAATTAAAGATGATGGTTTCATAACGAATTGGACATGGATGGTGACAAATGAGACGACATTATATGGTCCTCAAGTGATTTATCGATACAATGAATCTGGTGTATACAATGTGAGTTTGTCGATAACTGATACGAAAAGACAAACGGATACTATCATAAAAACAGTTGTTGTATACAAAAAACCATTACTAGAAAAACTGAGTTTACAAAACGCTGATCTACCAGAGGGATACATCAAGTATTTAGATAGTTATAATTCCACGTTAGGTTTTAATTTTTCATTTCCCGTTGAAGAAGTATATAATGAGCAATTCATTTATCAAGACACAGAGAATAAAACTGGTTTTCCATTCATAATTACGACGCTTTGTCGATTTAACTCAACTAATCTAGCCCAACTTGCTCTCATCGAATCCGCTGAACGTATGAATGCAACATTCACTGAGCTGCTTCCTCTTATTTCCTCTTCAATCCCAGATCAAGTAGGGAATCAATCAATATACCGGTTATTTAAGGGAAAGATGAGTGGTGAATTTGATTATGACAATCAAACTGTGAGCTGGTCGTATCTTTATTTCAGACTTCAAAATATTACTGTTTTTGTGTTACTAGATGAAATCCCTGCTTCAGATGTAGATTATCCACAACTGACGTATCAATATGCTACAATAATAGAAGAAAATATAATCGATTATTATAAGGATTAATAGAGTTTCCACACAGTTTTTTGCTTCATTGCCTTATTTTCAAAGGCATCGTATGAAATAATTTTAAGGTCATAAATATCAAAAGAAGCTTTATTCCACATCCATTCTAAAGAAGACGTGTTCGAATAATAGACGAGTTCTTCATTAATAAATAAAGAAATATTCTGTATTTGGGTAAGCGCATCTGAAGATTGTGCTTTTACCGTGATCGGTCCAAGGATTACAGGGGTTTTAAACGGAAATAAAGCGTAATCATGAACATACAAATAATCTGATGGAGTATGTAATGTAAGAGTTGGTGGTTGTGAATCTATTCCAGGTGTGAATACAAACACAGACCCTGAATTATTCCCTTTTACCGAATCTCCAGGTGCACCAATAAATATAGTTTGATTTACTAATGAACAACTTAAACCAAAATCTTTAATCTGTGTATCGGAAGGGATAATGATTCCATGTTGATTTAATCCATTATTTTCAAGGGTGCCCTCATTTTCCATGGTATATACATAAACTGCATTGTTCATTGAAGCATCATTTTTTTTACTTGTAATAATGAACATGTTTTTATGGTGAGCAATGGTTGTTCCGAAATAATCATATGCATTGATTGAGTCTGGGACAATCTTATATTTTTGATTCCAACCATCATCTGTCCATTCAAATAGATAGACAGATCCAGAAAATTCCCCATTTGAATCATCGGTTGGCGCTCCTACTATTACTTGATTATCATGTAAAGTTACTGTTTTTCCAAAATTATCGTTTCGTTTCATACTACTTGATCGAAGAATTGCTTCCTGTCTCCATTCCACAGGTTCTGAAAATGATTGAGGCGTGCCTCTTTGGAAGACATAGACTGTTCCAGGATTATCTGTATTATGATTGTTTGGTGCACCCGCAACAAATCTATTTTTAGATAATGAAACGGTTACCCCAAAATATGACCCTGGTGAAATATCACTACCTCTAACTTTCATTGTTTGTTTCCAAACATCGTTTTTCTTTTCAAATACATATGCTGCACCGGCTGTTTGACCATATTCATCATCACCCGGAGCACCGATAACCGCAGTATTATTGGTTATTGAGACAGAAATGCCAAAATAATCAAAAGGTTTGCCTATTAAGGGAATTAATTTTGCTACTTGTACCCAATAATTCTCTTTCTTTTCAAAGATATATGCTGCACCAGCCATTTCCCCGTTTGTATCCTCTCCGGGTGCACCAATAAGAGTTTGGTTTCCATCGATACTTATGCTAGCACCAAAATTATCATATTGTTCACCATCGTTTGCATTCAATTTTTGTTTTTGAATCCATGAATTTTCCTGTTGATCAAAAACGTATGCTGAACCTGAGAGTTGACCAGTATCATCATCCCCAGGAGATCCAACAATGAGATGTGATTCATCTACATCAATGGCTGTTCCAAAAGTATCTCCGGTTATTTCATCTGATGCAATTATTTTCTGTTCGACATCCCAGAAGAAAATATCTTGATCTGTATGAAGGGTGGTTAAAGGTAAAGTAGGTGCTTGTATGGATGAAACAGAGAAGAGAGAAATCACACAAATGAAGAGGATAATGGTATATTTAGGGCTCATAGTAATTCTATTTCTCCATTGCTACTATTTTATAAGTAGGGGATATGTTATAAAAACTTCGGAGACTCTCAGATTTGAAGGAGCTCTCCTGAATTCTCAATAAATATAATAATTTAACAATATAATTTACTAATTGGATTTTTTGTTTGTTTTGTTACAAAAGTATATTATTTTAGAAAAAATAAATAATATTTACATAACATTTATATAAATGAAGGGTATTATGTTTATTTTGATAAAAAAAATTGGATGGAGGCAATATGACTTTAAAAAAAGCACCAATTATAACCACTTTGATATTCATAAGTATGATTCTTACATCTTTATCTAGTTTTATTTGGATTCAACCCATTCAAGCAAACGAAACAATCCCCTCATTTCAAGAAGAAATATTTGATAGTCCAGGAATTTCTCCTACTGGACTTGCATGGCAAAATGGAACGAATGCTTGGTTATGGAATGCTGATGATGACGAACAAAAGATATTTAGAATTGTTCCAGAAGATGGAAATGTAGTAGATAGCTTCGATAGCCCAGGTCCTTCACCAAAAGGACTCACCTGGGATGGACAATTTCTATACAATGTCGATGATGTTCATAACATGGTGTATAAAATCGATGTTGTAAATGAATCGTATACTGAAAGTTTTTCCTTAAATACGAACGGATCAACTGGAATTACGTGGGATGGATCATATTTTTGGATAGCAAATGCAGAAAAAAATACAATAAATAAAATTAATCATACAACAGGTGATGTAATCCTGAGTTATCAAAGTCCAGGAGATGAACCAACCGGGCTTGCTTGGGATGGAACATATCTATGGAATGCCGATTTCAAAGATGATAATTATTACATGATTGATCCTGCAGATGGAGACATTGTTTTTATAAAAAATGCAGCAGCTTATGGACCATGGGGTCTCACATGGCAAGATCATTATTTATGGAATGCTGATGATTTGAATAATGAGATTTATAAAATAAATATAAGTTTTGGAGAAAACCTACCGCCACAAGCCAATTTTACATGGACTCCACTGTATCCAGAACCCAATGAATGGGTGTACTTTAATGCATCTTCAAGTATAGATCCTGAAGGAAATATTACTAGATATTGTTGGGATTTAGATAATGATGGAGAATTTGATGTAATCAATAACATTCCTACACACCCGGAAAAATGGGAAACCCCTGGATCTTTCAAAATTCGATTAGTCGTTATTGACAATAAAAGCTTCAGAGATAGTATCACAAAACTGATCACCATTCAAGAAACATTTCCACCAACTGTTACTATTAACAATCCAATGGAAGGAGCTATAGTAAATCAGACTGTTTTCATAAATGGCTCGGCTCATGATCCAGATGGAACCATTCAAAAAGTAGAGATCTTAATTGGAGATTGGAAAAATTGGACTCAAGTCAATGGGAAAACTTCTTGGACGTATTACTGGCATACGTTTCAACGTGAAGAAGATGGAGACTATCAAATCAAAGTCAGAAGTTATAACGGTGTTTCATACTCAAGAATTGAAACAGTGAATGTAACATTAAACAATTATTATCCTCGATTATCAACAAAATATATTGGTGGATTAGGCGATCTCGCAGTTGAAATTAAAAATACTGGTGATGAAGATGCAGTTAACGTCCATTGTTCAATTGATGTCTTCGGAGGATTCTTTGGTTTAATAAAAGCAGATACTGAAATGACAATTCCATTGTTGAAAACAGGTGAAAAAGAAACCGTTTACGTAGACGAACCCCTTATTGGATTAGGACCAATTGATATTGATGTGATAATTACTGCTGATAATCTAAAACAACCAATTGAAAAATCACAGAATGCATTTGTCTTTGGTATCTTTGTCTTCGTATAATCATTCAGATTAAACGGTTCATTACCACGTTTCACATTTATCTCTCTAGTAATATGATATGTTTATAAACATAAATAAAAATAATATGGTAAGAAATTATAAATATAATTCAATAGTTACTTTCTAGTGGGCAATTATGCAAACAATCAAAATGATGGCCGTATTATTCACCTTGGTGCTTTTAACACTCTCTTTTATTCCACAGAGTTATGGTTATTGCTTTTCAGAAAATGATATTCCAATAAATTTGAATGGTGAATTTGGTTCCCCAACGTTTGGAGAATTATCTTATGAACCACACTCATATAATTTTACAGATCTTTATCCTGAAACTATTGCTAACACCACATTTGAGATTTGGAATTCAGGATGTTGCAGTCTAGTATATGACTTAATTGAAGATTGCCCATGGGTTACTATTCATCCTACTCATGGAGTATCTAGTGGATCATTTGATCACCATGTTATCAACGTCACAATCAACACAACTGATCTTGATTTCGGATTCCATCAATGTGATATCATTATTGATACTAGTGATACAACAGGTATTTTCAAAGTTTACGTCAATGTTATTGCATATCCTAATCATACACCAAATAACCCCATACTAATCGGTCCAGATCGAAGTGAACCAAATGAAAACGTTGTTTTTGAAGCAAAAGCAACTGACCCAGATGATGATTTTCTTTTTTATCAATGGAATTTCAATGAAGAAAACATAACAGAATGGATGGGTCCTTACGAATCAAATGATGTCTGTTATATTGAATACACATGGGAGGATCAAGGAAATTATTTAGTGAAGGTGAGAGTGAAAGATGAACATGGCAATATGACTGACTGGACACAACATGTCATCCAAGTACCCTATGTTCGATCACCTTTTTCATTTTGGCAAGCTTTAATTCATTTCTTTTTCAAAATAGGAACTATATTTCCTTTCATTTTATAACAATAATCTGCAACGTATGTTTCATGTAAATATAGGATCACATTTTATTATAGCAAACAATTTATAGAATAAATAGTATAACATTAAAGCATGAAAATAACATATGTGAAATTAATCTCATTAGTCTTATCAAGCCTTTTCATTATCAGTTTTTTTTCTTCAGTCAATGCAACCCCACAATCCACATCTTCAACTAGTATCATTGATATCAATGTTGACGAAGCATGGAATCTCGTAAATGATACAAGTAATGGTATACAAATCCCAATCGACGTACGAACAGATCCAGAATGGGCTTTATCTCATATTGACACGCCTCACCCGGAACACGCCCGCCATCACTGCAGTTGCGCATGGGGAAATGAAACAATCCTTCAAGAATTCATTGATACATATACTGGTCAAGAAATTATTTTATATTGTAAATCCGGAACCCGGAGTTTACAAGCAGCTCTTACTCTTAGTTCCAATGATTTCGATGGAATCATTTACAATATGGCTGGAGGAATCACCGCATGGGAAGCAAATGGATATCCTACCATTAGCAATCGTGCTCCAGCAAATCCAACTCTGAATGGTCCAACAATTGGTGAAAAAAACCAACCCATTCAATTCACTTTTTCAACTTCAGATTTAGATAACGATAGTGTCTATTATTACATTGACTGGGATGATGGAGAGAAAACAATTTACGAAAATAAACATGATGCAAATGAAGAAGTACTCTTCACTCATACTTGGTCATCACCAGGGATATATACAGTTAAAGCCAAAACACGAGATCAGTATTTTGCAGAGAGCAACTGGACCAAGCATCAAATAAGTATATCTTACACCAATCTCACTATTTCAGAGGTGAAGTCAGGTATTGGATCGATTATTGTTGACATTGAAAACACGGGTGCTTTCACTGCAACAAATATATCCACATTGATTCAAGTAGAAGGAGGACTCTTTTCAAATATACAAATAAATCATTCTTGTATGGGTTGTAGTAATTGTAGTTCATCACTAAATCCGGGAGAACACAAAACTGAAAGTTCAAGAGAAGCAGGCTTTATTTTTGGATTTGGATCAATAAATATAAATGTTACAGTGAATGCAGCAAATGCAAAAAAGATTAACGTTGAAAAAACAGGAATTGTCATTGGACCATTGATCATAATAGTCTAACATACCAGCATATTATTTTAAAAAAATTATTCCTTAATACGTTCAAATAGATTATTTGATAAAAGGTAATTTTAAATAATACAACAAAATTAAGTAAATTAGAAAAAAAGGTGTGAAGTTAACAGTGAAAACTATAATTCTTCTCAGTGTGTTAGCTGGGGTTAGCATATGTATTCTTTGCTTCATGGGTTGTACTATGCCAAGTGAAGAACAACAAAACCCAGTGGAAGTTACAACATATAATATCACTACGCAATGGTCAACAGGATGTCATTGTGATAACACATATGAAGAATTCATTAAACCAGGATTTTACCAAAAAGTACCCCTTTGGGAAGGACCAATCTATAATATAACAGGTACTATCCAAAACAAGGCAACATATGAAATTTCACAAGTAACGATTATTATAAATCTGTATGATGAAGAAAATCAATATCTCTGCAATACTTCTGATTTAAACCGAACCATTACCATTCATAATCTTTCAGTAAAGCAAAAGAAAAATTTTTCAGTTGAGCTCTTTCCAAATGATTGTGCAATCTACTTACAAAAAGATATTTCTGAACTCGAAGTTTACGATTTCTTTCAATCATTTCGAACTATTGATTTTAAATTGAATTATAAAAAAATGTAATAAAATCAATAGATAAAATACTAAACAATCACATTTTTTGTTCGTTTCGCTATAGTAATTTTCATTTCAAGACACAAATATTTATATTTATTTGAACATATATCCATTATTGAGGAGGTTCATACAGTGAACAACCAATCATTTCATCTTAAGTTATTTTTTGGATTAGGGTTCATAGTACTGATTAGTAGCATAGTATTAGGAATTGTATCAGCTACATCACAAAACCATGATATTTTAGATGATTTTGACCAAAAAATCCTGGTCGCAGAATATAGTGTAGATAATAATCACGTCTCTTATTACCACCACATGATCAATGGAATCCTAGTGAAACAGGATTATCTTCAAGTAACATGTAATAAAAAAACTGGTAAGGTAGAAGAGGTTGAAAAACATTGGACGCCCATTGATGTTTCTACATTATATACTCCTAAAGAATTAGTAACTTTACCCGTGGAAAAAGAAAACGTGTTATGGATGCAGCCTGTGATGTTTGCTAAAAGAAATGATCTTTCATATTTTTATCAGATTTATGAACCAAAAGAATTTCCATTACGCTGCTGGGAAATTCGATTGAATACGGGAGAAACCATTCTTGTTGATGAAACTGGTGAACAAATTGGAAAAGGAGTACCGGCCCCAAGTGATCGGAAAGGGTTTTCTTTATCAGGCTACTGTCAAGATAGCAGCCCTGATTGCTGGATAGCATGGAGGCAAAATGCTAATAATTGGTATGCAAAATGGACACAAGAAACCAAAAGTATCTCTCTTCCAACACCGTCCACGATCTCCTCATATATTAGTGATCCAGCATACCACTTGTTTTATGAACTTGCTCATGGAGCATCAACTTATTTTCAAGCTGATAGTCCCGGGAGCTACTATTATGCTTCTGATGTCGAAGATGCCATGACAGATAGAGAAAAAATGACGTTTTCATTCATTGGAAGTTGCGAAGGAATGACAGATACCGGACCAGGAACATTTTCTCATGAATTTCGAAAAGGATCATTTGAAGAAACTGCAACGATTGGTTATTCAGGAATGGGAAGTTGCCCTGGATGGAGCGTATCCTTAGAATGGCAAGATTACATGTTTTATGTGATGAATAACGGTTATCCTATAAAGGAAGCATTTGACCTAGCATGTCTTGAATATCCAACAATAGCAGATTGTGTCGTGTTTGTTGGAGATACAGACATGATGATTTTTGAATCTGAAGATGACGACGATGATGACGACATTGGAATTCCGCCGAATATATTTGTAAGCTATCCACCTAATAACCAGTATGTTGGTGGAATTGTGAATATTACTGGGTCAGCAGATGATTTAGATGGAAGCATCGATCATATTTTTTTACAAATTGATGATGGTGACTGGATTGAAGTCGATGCAGAACCAGTGTGGGAGTATGCTTGGAATACGACAACCGTAGATGATGGAAAACATTTGATTACCGCTGTTGCCGTTGATGATACTGGATTGTCTTCAGGATGCAGATATGTGCATGTGAATGTTTGGAATAGAGCATACGATATCTCAATAGATTGTCCAACAGAAGCATATGTCAGTGAACAAATTCATTTTAAACCAATCATTACTGGTGGTAACTATTACCCTTATTGGATTAACTGGGATTTTGGTGATGGATCAGAAAGTGATGAATTTGAACCCCTCTATCAGTATCAGACTGCTGGAGAATATCAAGTAATCCTTACTCTTGTTGATGCATTAAATCGAACAGTTACAGCCTCAAAATCAATTCATATAATAGAAGCAGATGAAGATCCTCCCTTTATTAAGATCATCCAACCGGAGAATGGAATTTATGTGAACAATAAGAAAATTATTGATTTCCCGATGACCATTCTTTTTGGTGAAACGGATTGCACGTTTAATGTAACGGATGAGAAAAGTGGAATACAACAGATACAAATCCATCTTAATGGCGATTTAATTGTATCTACAAATCAATCACCATATACTTGGACGTGGGATGTGCCCTGTTTTGGAATTAATATCATAGAAATAACAGCGATTGATACAATGAATAATGAACAAATGATAACAAAAACCATATGGAAATTCTTTTAACATGAAACTCAAAACAACTTTTTTCGATTACACTCATCCAAAAAAGGAGAAAACTGGCTATTAATTGAAAAATACCTTTGAAAAATAACACTAAACTCAAGTATTTTATTTACGAAAATTTAAAATATCTTGATTATCTTTATTATAAATTGAAGAATTCATTGGGGGCATCAATTATGAACCTTAAAAAAATAAGTATTTTCATTGCATTCCTATTTATTGTTGGGAGTGTTTCTGCAGGTGGATCACACGCTTTTGTCATCATTGAACAACAACCAGATCAATGCTCAATATTACTTCATCAACAATCGTTTAATGATGATTCTGAGGATTTAACTGGTTTAATTATCCAAGTGAAAGAATCAATGGTCCTTGGTTATATTGCATCCCTCGTTGGTTTTGGTCCTAGAGTAACCGGGTCTAATGCTTGTGAGGATGCGGGCAATTATATTGCATCAACGATGTCAGGTATGGGACTTGAAGTTGAAATGTTACCTTGGAATAATGGGGGTTATCAAGGATTCAATGTGGAAGCAACCTTAGAAGGTGAGGATGAATCTAGTGATGAAATCTATATTGTCTGTGCTCATTACGATTCTGTTTCAGGAAGTCCTGGAGCTGATGATAATGCAGCTGGAACAGCAGCTGTAATGGCATGTGCAAATGTGATGAGCAAATATTCCTTTTCACACACCGTACGATTCGTTGCATTCTCAGGTGAAGAACAGGGCTTACTTGGTAGTGATTATTATGCAGATAATTGTGCTGCTCAAAATGATAATATCATTGAAGTACTCAATGCTGATATGATTGGGTATACAAAAAGTGATATCGGAAAAGAAAATGTGAAAGTATTAGGATCTGGTGCAATTTCATCACAAGCACAAATGATAGGAATAGAATATGATGATCTCATTGGATTAGAAGTGAACTCTGGATCTGCATCTGGAAACAGCGATCACTGGCCATTCATACAAAATGGGTATGATGCAGCAATGTTTCATGAATATGATTTCAATGATTATTATCATTCACCACAAGACACTATTGATAAAATGGATATGGATTACGATATGCGAGTCACCAGAATGATGTTAGGTACTCTTGCATCTTTTGCAGAATTTATTCCTCCATCACAAGGAGGAAGCGGATTTTTACCACTTGTTGTTGATGTGGAATACCCCGTTCGAGATCAAGTCGTAAATGGTACCGTTCTTATATCTGGAACCGCCCATCATCCAGAAAGTGATGGAATGCTAGAAAATGTTGGCATTCAAATCGATGATCTCGGTTGGGATATGGCAGAAGGTACTGTAGAATGGGAGTACGTGTGGGATACTACTGAGATCTCTGATGGTCCTCACACGATACAAGCAATTAGTTCTGATGGTTCTTTACAATCTGGAACCGTTACAATACCGGTAACAGTGAACAATCACAATGAAGCTCCAATTACTCCAGTTATCATTGAAGCACCAACATCAGGATACACAGAAGAAACATATACATTCACAGTACAATCTTCAGATCCTGATAATGATAAAATCCGCTATGGGTTTGATTGGAATAATGATAACACAATTGATGGATGGACTCCAATGCACTCATCTGGAGAACCTGTTAGTGTATCTCAAAGTTGGCCTTATGGATCCGCTGGAACCTATGACATTCGAGTAATCGCTGAGGATTCACTTGGCGAACAAAGTCAATTCTCTCAACCAACTCAGATTATTATAGAAAAATCAGATATCACACCTCCCACTATTAACATCGAGCAACCTGAAGATAAAATATATTTCAATGGCAAATCAATCATTGGTTTTTTCAGCCCAATTATTTTTGGACCAATTGACATAACCATTTCCGCAAGTGATTCAGAATCATCTATTGACACTGTTCATATCTACATAAATGAGGTCAAGGAACATACTTTTACCAGTGATCAAGATGAATACACTTGGACATGGGATGTATCAGGATTTGGACGATATACCATTCGATCCGAAGCAATCGATGTGGAAGGAAATATCAACTCAGTTGAACAATCTGTATTCAAAATACGGTAACCAAAACAACTTTCATTTGATTCATTTAGCATACTATAAGAATACTCTATGAATAACTCAACTAATAGTTAGTTGAAGTTAAATAAAAAAATATTGTCGATGATAGAATGAAAAAAACAGGTTACACTATTCTATTATTAAGCGTATTGGTCATAGCGTTTAGTAGTGCAATAGTTGTATCGGCGTTTATAGATTCTTTTGAAAACTCTCTTAATAATCTAGAAGAAGTGAAAGATAAAGTCCTTGTGTCAGAATATAATTTAGATGAAGTCCAGGTCAGTTATTACCATCATATGATCAATGGAATCCTAGTGAAACAGGATTATCTTCAAGTAACATGTAATAAAAAAACTGGTAAGGTAGAAGAGGTTGAAAAACATTGGACGCCCATTGATGTTTCTACATTATATACTCCTAAAGAATTAGTAACTTTACCCGTGGAAAAAGAAAACGTGTTATGGATGCAGCCTGTGATGTTTGCTAAAAGAAATGATCTTTCATATTTTTATCAGATTTATGAACCAAAAGAATTTCCATTACGCTGCTGGGAAATTCGATTGAATACGGGAGAAACCATTCTTGTTGATGAAACTGGTGAACAAATTGGAAGTGGAATACCTTCACCATATAATGGAATGACTTTATCAGGATATGCTTCCGATGCCTATCCTGATTATTGGGCTCCATGGCGATATAATGCAAATAGTTGGTTCAGCAAGTGGTGTGACAGTTATGTTACATTATCTTTACCTACATTAGATACAATTTCAACTCATGTGAGCAATCCGGATAATAAAATCTTGTATGAGATCGCGCATTCAGGTGGAGAACCAACGCGCTTTCAAGCGAATGCCCCAGATGTGTACTATACCGCAAATCGTCTTGAAAATGATATGAATCAAAGAACTCCGTACACCTTTGCATTATTATGTAGTTGTGAAGCGATGAGAGACACAGGGCCCGGAACACTTTCATATGAATTTCGAAAGGGAGAAATGCAAGATACTGTAACTATTGGTTATAAAGGAATGGAAAGTTGCCCTGGATGGAGTGTCTCTTTAGAATGGCAGGATTACCTGTTTTATGCGATGAATGCGGGAAACACAGTAAAAGATGCATTTGACTTAGCGTGTCTTGAATATCCAACTATAGCAGATTGCGTGGTTTTTGTTGGTGATCCAAATGTAATCATTTTTGATGACGATGATGACGATGATGATGATGAGATTGGTATACCACCAAATATATTTGTCAGCTACCCGAAACAACATGCAGTCGTAGCGGGCATTGTGAATATTACCGGGTCAGCTGATGATTTAGATGGAAATGTGGATCATATTTTTTTACAAATCGATGATGGTGACTGGATTGAGGTCACTGCAGAATCAGTTTGGGAGTATGCTTGGGATACGACAACTGTAGATGATGGAGCGCATTTAATAACTGTGGTTGCAGTTGATGACACGGGATTGTCCTCTGGTTGCAAATATGTCCATGTGAATGTGTCAAATGCAAAAGTAAGTGCGGCAATCCAGTGTAATACTGAGGTTTCTGTTGGAGAAAAAATCCAATTTCACGCGACTGTTACTGGTGGAGTCCCTCCTTATAGTTTTTATTGGGATTTTGGAGATGGGAATCAGAGTAATATAATCCAACCAGAGCATTACTATGAAACACCTGGTGAGTACAAAGTAGTATTAACTGTTTCTGATGTATTGAATCAAAGCTGTTCATCAGAAACAGTCATTAACGTCATCTCAATAGATGCGACTCCACCTAGTATCAGCATGATAAAACCTAAAAATGCAATATACATTTCTGATACGTATTTTTGTTCATTTCCACTCCCAGTTATTATTGGACCAATCTCTTTTCAAGTAAATGTAACAGATGCTGAAAAGAGTATTGACGAAGTACTGTTTTCTTTGAATGGTAAAAAATACTGTACTTTTTCACAACCTCCTTATGAATATACATGGAATGAACCAACTTTTGGTTTGGTTACCTTTCAATGTACTGCAAATGACACCGCTAATAACATGAATACGACAACTCTTTCTTTGTTCAAACTCTTCTAATTTTTTTTCAAATAAAAGTGCATTTCATATATTTTGGAATTAAATCTGATTCTATTAAAAAAGGATTAAAATAAATCAAATTTTGTCCATGATATTTATTAATAGGAAAATTATAAATATCTATAGCACAATAACATATGTTAATATTAATATATAGGGGCATAATTATGAAAAACAAATCATTTTACGTTATAGTTATAAGCATAATTATTAGTATATGTATGTTGACGTCTACATTCGTAGCAAACCCCATACCGACGGAACAATCAAATGAAATTACCTCTCCATCCTTTTCGACCCATACTGTGTTTGCAGAGGAATGTTCGGCGACCTGGTGTGGACACTGCCCAGCAGTTATTGGATATTTGGATAATATATGGGATAGTGGACAATATGATTGGTATTACGTCACCTTAGTTGGTGATAAAAATACTCACGCCTCTTCTCGAATTTCAGAATTAGGAGTAACGGGTTATCCAACCGTGGTATACGATGGAGGATATACGCGAATTATTGGTAATACAAATCAACAAGATCATGAGGATGCCATTGTTAATTGTGGAAATCGAAACGTTGCTGACGTTGACTTAGATATAACAGCTGCATGGATGGGTGGTGGACAAATATCAGTTACTGCAGAAGTAACTAACAATGAAGGATCAACATATAACGGTCATCTTCATGTGTATGTCACTGAAATTGATTCCCGATGGTATAATAGTGGTACTCAGTATCATTTCGCAATGTTAGGAGACTATGCGATTAATCAAAACGTACAAGTCTCAGCTGGTTCAACTACTTCAATCACAGAAGTTTGGACTGGATCAGGAATTACACAAAACAATATTAAAGTCATTGGGAGTGTTTTTGCTCAATCTAACATGTACACAGATGAAACTGATGCAGCAGATCCAGAAGACCCAAATAATGATCCTCCTTCAACACCGAGTCAACCTGCAGGTCCAACTACTGGAAACATTGGAATTGAATACACCTTTTCTACAAGTTCAACTGAACCAAACGCTGATTCAATTAAATATGGATGGGATTGGAATGGAGATGACACAGTTGATGAATGGACAGAACTACATCCATCCGGTGATACAGTGGAAACAACTCATGCATTTGAGAGTACTGGAACCTATAATGTCAAAGTAAAAGCAAAAGATCAATTCGGTGATGAAAGCAGTTTCTCATCAGAAAAATCAGTGCAAATCAGCATTGGAACTGCCCCCTCAGAACCATCTGCACCAACTGGAGAAACACAAGGAATGCATTCAAAATCATATCAGTATAGTACATCTGCAACAGATGTAAATCCGGGTGACAAACTTTATTATAAATTTAATTGGGATGATTTCACAGAATCCGAATGGATTGGTCCATATGACTCAGGAGTAACAGTTTCTGCTTCTCATTCTTGGGATGAACTTGGTACATACAATATTAAAGTGAAAGCAAAGGATCTTGCTGGATCTGAATCAGATTGGTCAGATGAAACAGAAGTTTTCATGGGAAATACACCTCCTGACACACCAGATCGGCCAGATGGTCCAATTTCTGGAATTGTTGGTAAATCATACAAGTTTACTACATTTACAAGAGATTCAGAAAACGATGATATTGAATACCTTTTTGATTGGGGCGATGGTACAGATACAGGATGGATTTCAAATCCATTTGCTGAGCATACTTGGGTTGAATCTGGTGAATTCGGTGTTCGAGTAAAAGCTCGAGATCAATGGGATGAATCAGAGTGGTCACCATTTATTATCATCAATTTGGATGAGGGATCCTTAACGGTATCAATTGATGCAGATCCAACCATTGCTATAATCGGTGAGCCTATTCAATTTAGTGCATCTACAACCGAGGGGACTGCACCTTATTCCTATGAATGGAATTTTGGTGATGGAAACACATCAACAGAACAATACCCAACCCACACCTATGAAACTGTTGGAGAATATACTGTAACGGTTTCGGTTACTGATGATATTGGAGCATTTGGATCAAATTACATTGGAGTAAACATTTCACTTACTCGCCCACCTGAAACACCAACGATTACTGCTGATTCTACATACCTTCCAGGACTTGAACAAAGCTACACTTTCAATGCTGTTGATCCTGACGGAGACAATGTCTATGTAATGATCGATTGGGGAGATGGAACAATAACGGATTGGCTTGGCCCATACTCATCAGGTCAAGATGTTCAATTAACTCATGCATACATGGGTGGAGAAGATTACACCATCAAAGCCAAAGCAAAAGATACTAATGAGTATGAAAGTGATTGGAGTCAAGGATCTGAAGTTGAAGTTCAATGGATCCAAGCATTCATGGTTGGGACTGTACAAGTTGTAAATGTGACGGAGGAAACCATTGAGTGGCGTGCTGTATCAGTGTTTTATTTTTCAAGAAATGGTGGTGGTTTCAAGCATTTAAGTTCACTGGAACAACTCATCATTCAAGCTGATAGTGGTGGATTTAAAGGAAAGAATTTTGTATTTGGTGTGTTTCAAACCGGAGCAATCATAGAAGAATAAAACATAAAGAAAGGGTTTTATTCATACTCCCTTTTTCTTTTTTATTTTAAATTTTTATCATTATTTGCAAATATTCTTTACTAAATAATAAACTAAGTTAACGAAATACTTATATAATATTAAATTAATTAAAAACGCCGAAATAGATTATGTGCTCAATGGAGCAGATATGGCGTATTTTATATGTTGATGGAGGTAAAAAAATGGAAAAGCAAGTTATGATAAAAGGAATAGGACTAGTATTGAGTCTTTTGTTACTATGTAGTCTTATTGGACCAACGATGATTGGAACACAGAATGAAGAAGGAGATTGGAAACAAACAACAGCTGATGATTGGAAACAAACATTTGGTGGAAAAGAAACCGATATTGGCTATACCTTGGACCAAACGGAAGATAATGGATATATTATTATTGGAACAACAGAAAGCAAAGGCGCAGGAAACGAAGATATCTGGTTGATAAAAACAACTAATGATGGTACTCTTCAATGGGATAAAACCTTTGGTGGAAAAAACGGGGACATTGGATATGCGGTGAAACAAACCCAAGATAATGGATTTATCCTTACTGGCTACACATGGACTGAAAGTGAAGGGAAATCAGATCTTTGGTTGATTAAAACTGATTCACTAGGAAATGAAGAATGGAATACAACCATTGGTGGAAACGAATCAGATATTGGATATGACGTTGAACAAACCGCAGATGGTGGCTTTATCATTGTCGGATCAACCGCCTCTGAAGGAAAAGGAAATGAAGATGTATACCTAGTGAAAACTGATAATGAAGGCATAGTGGAATGGACAAACACGTTTGGTGGATCAATAAGTGATGTTGGAAGATCAATTGTTCAAACAAGTGATGGTAATTATGTAATAGTAGGACATACGAACTCATATGGATCAGGTTGGTTTGACTTATGGATGATAAAAACAGATTCTGAAGGAACAAAATTATGGGATAAATCCTTTGGTGGTGGAGAAGATGATGTAGGATGGTCAATTCAACAAACAAACGATGGAGGATTCATTTGTACGGGATATACAAAATCATTTTCAGCGCAAAATCAAGACATTTGGCTCCTAAAAACAGATAACGATGGAAACGAAGAATGGAGTAAATTATTCGGAAAAAGCCATCAAGATAGAGGATATGATGTGAAACAAACAGCTGATAATGGATATGTTATTATTGGAAGTGTTCACGTCATCGATGATGATCTTTGGATAATAAAAACGGATGAAAATGGTAAAGAAAAGTGGAATAAAAGTTTCGGAAAAACAGAAACAGATATCGGACGATCCATAGCACAAACCGCAGAAGGAGGTTTCATTTGTACTGGATGGACACGATCATATGGAGCTGGTGAAAGTGATGTTTGGTTAATTAAAGTCTCTTCACAGAACACGATACCAAACACTCCAAATATTATTAGTGGCGTTGACCAAGGAAAAACAGGAATTGAATATTCATTTTCAGCTGTAGCAACTGATAATGACGATGACCTACTTTGGTATCAATGGTCATGGGATGATGGAGAAACTAGTGAATGGATTGGTCCATTTCAATCTGGAGAAACTTGTGAAGCAAATCATGTTTGGATAAATCCTGGAGATATGGCCGTTACTGTGAAAGTTAAGGATGAATTAGATGCCCAAAGTGGATACAGTAATTCATACACGGTGAGTATATCATACCAAACAGCGTTATTAATCGGAACAATCACGAATAAACAAGATGGAGCAAGTGGCATTCAGTTTGATGCAGAAACCCTTTTCTCGATAGCTCGAGATCCTTTTGAAATAAAAACAGTGACTGATGCAACCTATCATATCGCAGATGATTACACCGGTGTACTCTTAAACTCCTTTATCCTTGGAAAATTCAACATCAAACAAATCAGTTAAGAGAAGAACAGAAGGAATTAATCCTTCAACTCTTTTTTTATTTTTTCACTCTCTTTTTAAAATAAAATAATAGACAATAGAAACACAAAATAATGATTATGCCCAGAGCAGAACTATCATTTCCATTTGCAGACGATGAATCTAAGAGTTCATAGGAAACGATAGGATACGGATCGATACTTTCTCCATATGAAGGAAGAATTTCATATGGTGTTTCTCCAATACCATCATTATTTGTATCTGTTCCCCGGTAATCACTCCAGTAATTCCCAACTCCCTTCTTAGACCAGGTGTTTTGAAAGATATCATAGGCACTATTTGCATTCATTGAGAAATTATTTTGGAATAACTGATTTCGTTTTGAATTACAACAAATCCAACAACCATATTTACTATTCTTGAATAATGTGTTTTTCATTATTTCATTATCAAAAGAATGAGTAATATACAATCCATACGTATTTTCAGAGAGCGTATTTGCTGAAATGGTATTATTAGATGAATATTGGATGCGTAGACCAATTCGATTAAATGATAAATGATTCTGAATTACAGTATTTTGATTGGAATATCCAAGGGTTACTGCCTCACCACTCTTTGTAATGGAATTATTCGCAATTGTACAAGAAGAACAATTTGCTAAAATAAGTTGACCCGCTGAAATATTGATAATCGATAAATTATCATTATTTACATAATATAATATTGGTAGAGAATTCACTGTATTATTGATGATGGAATGAGTCGTCCAATGCGATTTTAAACCAATAATGCTTATACCATTAAAGAGAAACGAATTATTATAAATTTTATTATTACTCGCATAAAAAAGATACAATCCTTTTCCAGTAATATTTTTTATTAAATTATTTTGAATTAAATTATTACTAGATTCGATATTAATCCCGGAGAAACTCGCGTTACTTGCATTTTGAATAATGAATCCATTCACTGTACAGTTATCTGCTGTTATTGAAACAATATCATCTGATCCAGAAAACGAAAGAATTGGATTATCTTTTCCAATTACATGAACTTGTTTATACAAGTCAATTGCTTCATTATAAAAACCATTGTGAACAACGATGGTATCTCCTGGAACTGCATCAGTAATCGCCTTTTGTATAGAAGAATAGGTACTTCCATCTGGACTAACATGAATTTCAGCAGCAAAACCCATTGACACAAGTAAAAATATAAAAAATAAAATAAACCAAAGAAAAACAATCTTTCTATATCGTTTAACTTTCATCAAAAGGTCATAACACGTCTTTAACCATAAAGATTATGCTTGGCAAAAATTTTATTATATTTTAAAAAAATAAATCACTAGAAAAATTCTTATAGGTAAAAAATCATTAAATTATGATACAGTTAATATAGGAGAAATAACCATGAATCAACCAATGAAAACCTGTCTGTTTATAACTAGTATTGTTATGTTTTCATTTTTCACTGGTTGTGTTACAGAAGAACAACCTAAATCTGATGAACACTATTTTTATGGATATTGGACAGGTGTAATAAATGAGGGAAGATCAAATGAATTAAATCTCTCCTATACATTTTATAAAAATAATTCTTATTTGTACACAATAGGAGCGCAAAAAGCATTAGGATCATGGGAACTGAAAGATGATCAATTGATCCTAACCATTGCAGAAAAAAGTGAACCATTCAATTACACATTTTCAGATAACTACACAACACTACTTCTAAATCCTGTAAAATTCAATTTTTCGTATACGGTCTATAAACAATAATTTTTTTTTATAATTTCAAATTAAAAATCAATCGAAAAAAATGACTATATTATGAATAAATATTGATA
>CAZOPW010000010.1:26699-42043 GCA_964581795.1 uncultured Thermoplasmatales archaeon
AAAAAGTTTTAAGTATATATATTATTATATTGCTGTAGTAAAAAAAAATTAATAATAACTTTTTTACTAATAAAGGGAGAATAAACTCGCTTACATTAAAGGTCACATATACTATTTGAAAATCTAAAATTAAGCAAATACGTGTACATGTGTGTCCTAATGCAAAAAAGGAAAGGAGGCATAGAAAAATATGGAGGAAAATACAAATTTTAAGAGGCTGATGATTTTTACTATAGCTATAACCATGTGCTTAGCGGCATTAGTTTTTTTGCCAACTGCTAGTGCAGCGACGATTAATGTACCTGGTGATTATCCTTCACTTCAAGCTGCTATTGATGCGGCGGGTGATGGAGATACAATTATTGTTTCTACAGGAACATATGGAATATCAGGTCAGATAAATCAATATGGTTATAGTACAGCAATTTTGATTAAAGATAAGAATGATTTGACAATTCAATCTGCTCCAGGTCATGAACCGGTTATAAAACCGGTGACTACAGTAGAATCAGATATAGTTTCAATATCAATTGAAAACTGTGATAATCTAATTATAGATAATATAGATTCTGATCAAACTGTTTCTCAATTTGACAACTGGCATGTTTTTAATTCAGATTTCCTAACCCTAAGAAACTCTGAATTTGAAGGAGGAGAAGATGGCATAGATTTCAATACTGCATTAAATACTGCTCTCATAGAAAATAATATCTTCAAAGATATTACAACAGGCAGTGGTGATGAAGTACTTGATTTTACTGATGCCGCTTGTAATGATGTCACTATCCAGGATAACTTCTTTGATTATAATTATCGTCATATGACACTTGATAACGGTGATTCAAATTTTATTATAAGACGAAATATCATGGATGGCACTAACAGTCAAGAAGCAGTTCGGCTTATTGATGCATCAAATATTTTAATCGAGAATAATATTATTATGAATAATATGCAACAGGGCGTATACATTGATTCTGGTTGTAGCGATATAACGATTCAACATAATTCCTTTTTTAATAATGATCAAGAAAGCGGTCCAAATGGAGAGATACGCACCAAGATTCTTACAGCAGATATAATAATCAAAAATAATATTATCCATGGAAATGGTTTAAATAATGCTTTTGAAACCACAGCAACTTCATTACCTGGAGAGGACTATAATTGCGTATTTAATACAGCCGATATTGGCTCATTTATTTTTGGTCCTAATACACTAACCGCACAGGATCCGAAATTCATTAGCACGACTGCAGGAAGTGAGGATCTTCATTTACAGGACTCAAGCCCTTGTATAGATAGCGGTATAAATCTAGGAGTTATAACGGATCTTGAAAATAATCCAAGAGATGCAAATCCTGACATAGGTGCATATGAATATATTGAACCATGTGAACCCGATATTCCAGTAAATACTGGTTATGATCCTGATGCAACTTGCTCTAATGGTGCAAGATGGAGAAATTTTAAATTTAATCATAATGGTTGGGATATGGCAGTAGGTGCAAATATTGGAGACGCAGGTTCTGCAGGAATTGACTGGAGTCATTATGATTGGAACATTGCAAATAATTATTATTTTACTCCAGATGGGCCAAACATATTTACCTATACATATGATGCGGGAACAGGTCTTCAAACAGTAGAAGCATTAATAGATGGTGGTACTTTTAGCCAGACCCATAACAATGGTAATCTTGGAACACTTAATTATTTACAATTTGATATAGTCGGAAGAGATGGCCAAACTGTTGAATTCAACAATGTAGTATTATCTGTTGATGGTACAGATTATAATCTTTGTGATTATGAAGCAGGTGGTTGGAAAACCTGGTATATTGATAGTTTAGATCTTACTGATGGATTTTCCATTACAGGTGAAGTTTTCTTAACAGGTCAATCAACATGCCAGGAATGCAGCAAAATCAATATTTGTGCAGGATCCTCTTGTACACCAATCTGTCGAAATGTCGAGGATAACATCGAATTTTGTTCTATTCAAGAGGCAATTGATGCCTCAACTACTGATAATGGTGAAACCATTGAGGTTTATGCAGGAACGTTTCAGGAAAATGCAGCAAGCTATTGCGACATAAATCTATACAAGGATGTCAATATAATTGGTCAAGGTTCAACTAACACTATCATTGAATTAACTGAGGGAAAAAGTGAAGGTTTACAAATCACAAGTGCAGATCCAACAGATATTACCCTAGAAGGAATAACATTCACCTATCAAACGGGTAGTACTAATGCTGCAAAACGAGCATTGAGAGTTTTCTCAGATCTGGATAGTCTTACCCTCCGTGATGTAATAGTTGAGTATGCTGAAGTAAATAATGTAGAAATAAATGGCGATATCACTACTCTTACCATTGAAGATTGTACTTTTCATCATGCAGGAACAAATGGATTAATGTGTCCAGGAGATATTAATTCAGGCTCCATTTTGAATTCAAATTTTGATTATAACGGTCGACTTGATGTCTGGGCATCAGGAATACATCTGTTTGGTCTTAC
Source organism: uncultured Thermoplasmatales archaeon (assembly GCA_964581795.1). Classification (GTDB taxonomy): domain Archaea; phylum Thermoplasmatota; class E2; order DHVEG-1; family DHVEG-1; genus EX4572-165. The sequence goes on from CAZOPW010000010.1 coordinate 29,223, forward strand.
CTCAAACCTGGATATCACCAGTTGTTCAATGAGTCATAATAAAGATTCTGGGTTTAATGGCAGACAATTAAACAACGTTTATTTTGAGGATTGCATGGCAAGTTATAACACTCATTCTGGTGGTGGTTATGGAATAGCAATATCTGAAAAAGCGACTACTTCATCCGACATCACCATGATTGATATCACTGCCGAACATAATGGTAGAGATGGTATTATGGTTTGGGCCTGGTATGATTACTGCAGTATCTCTGATGTAACTATAACAGAAGGTTTATTTTCCAATAATGGGTGGGCTGGTATACGTGTACTGAATTGGCCTGCATCTGGTTCAATTGGCGGAACAATTACTAATGTTGAAATCACTGAAGCTCAAATAGAAAACAATCCTAACGCCGGTGTCTGGTTTGAACTTGATTATGCAAGCTCAGATGCGACAACTTCCTTAGTGAACTATAACAACATCATAGGGAATGGTAACTATGGAATTCTCAACTCTGGCGATGGACTTTTAGATGCTACTTGTAACTGGTGGGGAGATAACAATGGTCCAAGTGGAGTTGGGCCTGGAAGTGGAGACCCAGTTTCAAATAACGTACGATATTGTCCATGGCTGACAGATGAATATCCATATGGAGACTGCACTGGAGGAGCTATTTGTTGGAATCAAAATACCGGTGAATATTTCTGTAGTATTCAAGCAGCAATTGATGACCCAGATACTAATGATAATGTTGGAGATCATGACACCATTGAAGTGTTTGCAGTAACTGATGTAGAACAGGTGAATGTGTACAAATCCGTAACCATTTATGGGCAAGGTGCTGGAAATACCATTATTCAAAGTCCAGATACATTAACAGATTATTTTACGACAAGTAATGCCAATTATCCAATTATATACATCAATACGGTAGATGATGTCATAATCCATAATCTTACCATAGATGGGGCAGGAAAAGGAAATGCCAACTATCGATTTGTTGGAATAGGTATTTATCAAGTTGGTGCGACTATCAAAGATGTTGAAGTAATCAATGTACGTGATACACCATTTAGTGGCTCACAGCACGGAGTTGCAATTTACGGATGGGCTGATAGAACTGGTTTCACTCATGATGTTATTGTTCAGGATTGTTTAGTGTATGACTATCAGAAGACTGGGATTGCGCTAGGTGGCCCTGATTTAAATGCGGATATCAATAATTGTGAGGTTACCGGTGTTGGCCCAACAACAGTAACTGCACAGAATGGTATTCAAGTCAGTCATGGAGCAACTGGTTCCATTACAGAAAACGAAGTATCGGGTTGTTCCTATACAGGTCCTTCCTGGGCTGCATCCGGTATTCTCCCATATCTTGCAGGTGGAGTCCTTGATATTTCAAATAATGTAATTACTGAGAACCAAGCTAATATTTATCTAGGTGCTTGCTCTGCTGATATCACTAATAATATCGTTACTGCATCCGCTGCGGGAACGGGTCAAACATATTTCTATGGAATCATTGGTGATCCTGGAGATCCACCTATTATTCCAGATGCACAACCTGTTGATGATGGAACACCACCACTAGACCGAACCACATATTATATTACTTGTACTGGTAATGAAGTGACCGGTGATGGAAGTAGTGGTGGAGTTGGTATTGGTGTCTATGCTGGAATGTATGGTAATTATGATATCGAATTCACTGCGATGAACAATAATGTGAACGATTGGGGTATGGGATTTGAACTCTACGAATATGGAACAAATGACTTAATTTCAGCTGATATTAACTACAATAATATCGTTGGTAACATGTATGGGATTTACAATTGGTTAACTACCACGTATGACTGTGAATGTAACTGGTATGGGGATCCATTAGGACCAACGCATTCTACAAATCCATTGGGATCTGGAGACTCTGTATCGGACTATATAGACTATCTCCCCTGGTTGAATCTTCCATTTGAAGACCCAAATTCCCTGTGTGGCGCAGGAATCTGTCAAGACACTGTTTATGTTGATGATGATTTTAAAACAAGTACTCCTGGCTGGTATGTTGATCATTTCCCTACAATACAAATTGCTTTAGAACGACTATCGTCTTATGGTACAGCGATTATTTATGATGGAATCTATGATGAAGACATTATCGTTGATGAAGATAACTGTGACAACACTGGAATTACGATTATTGGATCATATGAATGCTTCCCAACAGTTGAAGCTGCGGTGATCAAAGGAGATATGATCATTAATGCTGATGATGTTACCATTAAATATCTTGAGTTTACACCTCGTACGAATGGAGCAATCACTGTTGAGGATGGTGTAACAGGAACACTCATTGAATGTAACAAGTTTAGAAAGGATTGTGTCGCTGATGCTATTGGAGTGCAAGCACTTGGTAATGCACTGGTTGATGCACCAATGAATTGGTGGGGTGCTGTTGATGGTCCGCAAGGAGGACTGCTTGATGGTGGACAACTTGCTAAGGGATTTGGAGTGAATGTGTTTGGTGATGTGATGGTTGAACCTTGGATTGGTGTCCATGCAATAATAGCGGAGCCGACTGGGACTATTGAAATAGCGCCTGGTGAACTTGTAACGTTTGATGCAAGTGGCAGTTTTGCATACTCCTTTGGTGATTGTTGTGAACAAACTCTTCTTCATATGCAGTACCTTTGGGATTTTGATGATGGCATGCTTAGTGCAAACAAAGTTGCAACGCATCAATTCAATGCACCAGGTACATATGAAGTAAGCTTGCAAGTTGATGCACCTGGTATACCCGGGCTTTATAGTAATTTCATGTATGATTGGGATTATGTAACGGTGCATGTCGTTGAACCGGGTACTCCATTGACGGTGAATGCGGATGGTGAAAACCTTGGTGGCTATGAAACCATGGTTGGTGAACCCGTGCATTTATATGGTGATGCATATGGTGGAGAAGACATCTATCACTGGTCTTGGAGTTTTGGTGATGGATCACAGAGTAGTAAACAAAATCCAACTCATGTTTATGATACTGCTGGAACGTTCACGGTTGAGTTAACGGTGACTTCAGGTGGAGAATCTGCAAGTGATACTGCTGACGTTATTGTGTATGATATTGATGAACTCAGGGTGAATTTAGCGGATGGCTCTGCGGTTGCTGGTTCAGAAACTTATTTTGCTGCTTCTGTTACTGGTGGTGAAAAACCATATACTTATTTATGGGATTTTGGTGATGGACAGAAGTCAACAGAGAGTCAACCCAGTCATATGTATATCTCAGCTGGTGAATACATTGTCACTGTTACGATAACTGATAGTGATGGTATGAGTGCGACGGCTACTGCAGTGATGAATGTTGATGAAGCAGTTGATATTGAACCGGTGGAAATCAATAGTGTTTCAGGTGGTTTATTCCTTTCCGCTGAGATCAGTTCAGGAAATAACCCTGTTGAATGGATTATAACTGTTGATGGTTCCGTGTTCTTTGGTGGAAGTGATACTGGTGATTTACCTGCAGGAGTTACTGAAACCATTAAAGCACCATTAACTATTGGTTTTGGTCTTGTTGATATCACGGTTTCTGCAAATGAGGTAACTAAAGAGTATTCTGCGTTTTTACTTGGTCCATTTTTCTTAAATATTCAAGAGAAATAGGATTAAATAAAAACATCTCTTCTTCTTTTTCTTTTTTTTATTGAATTCATAGGAATATTTATAATTCTAAATAACACGCTGATTTTTTGCAAAGGTGGTTTTAAAAAATGAGTGTTGAGGTAAAAAAAGTGAATAAAAAAATGAATTATTTTTGTGTTCTTGTAGTAATGATGTCTCTCTTGATTGGATCTTTTTCAATTCTTCCACTACAAGCAACAGCAGAATATGAAAATGAAGAAATAGGGGTAGCTTACTTTATTACTACCGAAAGACAAACAAAAAGCATAGATGATGACACCATTGTCTTGTATGAAGGACAAATATTATCTATGCAAATAACTGCGTATTGGTCTCCTCCGCAACCTGATCGAATGATTTGTTTATGGGTGAATGAATCCACACTTCCTGAAGGTGCAACGTTTTCGTCATGTAACTGTAGTCTCGGTCAAATAACTGGATCTTTCTATTGGCAGCCAATGATTGGTCAAGCTGGAACATATATTATTCAATTTTTTGTTGGAGAAGCTTGTGAAGAACCACTTGATTCATCTACCTTTACTATCATTGTATTACCTTATCAGGAGCCACAATATGATTTTGGTGATGCCCCAGAAAATGCTATAGCATATCCTTCAACTGGAGTAGAAGGAAAGTTTCCAACTTGTATAGATTGTGGACAAGCAAGTTTTATCCTTCACTCAAATCATGGTGCTAATTTTGGATCTAACATCGATTTAGAAATAGAAGGAAACGCAGGATTCTGCTGTGATGGCTTTCCACCATATGATAAGGATGAAACATTTTTGGATACTGATGCTGGACTCATCAAACCAGAACCTTTCACCATAAATTCTGATGGAAACGTTGAACCATGCATTTACTCATCTGGGACTTCACTAGGCGTCATAGATTCTACTGCAGAATGGGGTGAACACATTGATCTTACAGTTCAAAACAAGATGCCCGGGTCAACTACTGGTTATGTCAATGTATTAATTGATTGGAATCAAAATGGAAAGTGGGTTGAAGAAAATGAACATGTGCTCGTTGATTTTGCAATTCCAAATGGATTCGATGGAATCATGTCTCAGCTTAACCCTCCTTCGTTTCAAATTGGTTCAAATCCAGGATATGTATGGATGCGATGTAGTATCACCGAACGACCAGTCGGATTAAATTGGGAGGGTGACGGCGTATTTGAAGATGGGGAAACAGAAGATTATTTACTCAAAATAGATGAAGAAGAAAACATTCCTGATTTAACAAGCTATGGATCTTTAACCTGGAATCGAGTGAAACCAAATAGTACCATTACACAAACGTTTTTCATCCGCAATATTGGTGAAGAAAACTCTACTTTACACTGGAAAATTAATTCTTATCCTGATTGGGGAACCTGGATGTTTTCTGAAAATCAAGGAGCGCTCACTGTTGAACAAGGAAATAAGACCATTCATGTTTCAGTAATTGTACCTGATGAATCACAACAAACATTTTCAGGAGTACTCACCATTGTTAATGAAGAAAACACATCTGATATGGAAATTATACCCGTTGTGGTCACCACTCCAAAACAATCAATAATTACTCCATTCCTTAATTGGATAGAACACCATCCACTTCTCTCTGAATTGCTTCGATGTGTATTCAATTTATTGATCTAGAAGATTAGATCAATTTCTCTCTTTTCTTTATTCTTATTTACCTTTTTTAGACTTAGTTTAGCTTATTTACATTTGTTTCAATGAGTTCTCCAGAATATGAAAAGAGTTCAGCGTCACCACCAGAAAACCGTACAATATTACGAACTACTGGTGAATAAAATAAGTCTAACTCTTTAAATGATTCATCACCATCGATACTATACTGGTAACATTGATAGGTTCCAGCGGTTGTTTGAACTGTTTTTTCTTCAAGACAAGCAAAGGTTGAGGTATCAACAAATTCAGTGTTTTCAAATGTTTTATAAATGAGGCCAATGAACACAGAAACCATCATTTCAGATGTTGCATTTGCTGCTGGAAGTGTAAACGTTGAACCTACAGAAGGAGCTTTGGTCATCAAAGGTCTTGATTCATCAAAGGTTTTTCCAATAGTTACTTCAAAGGGAGCAGGAATCCAGAGAGGAAGAGGTAAAATCGGTAATGCAAGTGTGTTTGCAAATCCTTTTAATGTAATTTCAAATTCTTGTAATCCAAATCCTTCTTTGGCAAGAGTTAATGATCCCTCAATGGATCCTCTTCTAATTTTACTCCACGCACGAAAATCAAATAATGACTTTTGAATGTCAAAGTGTAAGGAAAGATTTCCTTGCATCGACCCACTTACATCAAGGACGTATGCATCATTTGTTTCCTGGATCACTGATAAGGTTACATCATTTAGCGTTCCCTCAAATGGAAACCGAATAGGTGGATACAATGCATCTGGTATTGTATCAAATGAGATATCATAAACCCAATAATCATTCACATCCCAAGTGTCGACAAAAACAGCGGATTCCTTAGTGCTTTGTTTCCCAAATTCATCAGTAACAGTGAATGTGACTGGATAGATCCCGGATTGATCATATGAATGCTCTGGATTTGGACTATTGGATGTTGTTCCATCTCCAAAATCCCATTCATAGGACACAATATTATCATCCAAATCACTAGTGCCATCACTAGAAAATTGAATGATTTGATTAATTCCTCCCTTATAAGGACCATCGATTTGTGCATGTGGTGGAAAGTTAAGAGTTGAATCAACTTCAACAAAATAAAGTTCATTTCCTATCAAACATTCACCATGAGGAATCCTAAAATAGCCATCTTCTCCCCATCGTTCTCCCCAACTGTTTTTACAAATCAAATAATTTTCTTCATCATCATACCCAACAATAGTAACCGCATGTCCACCAACAATATCAGCATTTTGACTATGCGTATATATTCCACCATTATAATAACGGAAATCAGAATAAATCAACATGTATGTGGCAACAGGACCATGGTTTGCAAGAACGTATTGAACTAAAGAGAAATCCGCATCGTTATAATATCCTTTATCACCAACTGGTACGAGAAAATCATCCCAGTTATCTTCCTTCATGTCACATGTAATTGGATCTCGATCGCACTCCTCAGATTTCCAACTATAACACCCATTTGCATCAATTCCACGATATGGAAACATGGATTCAAGGACTGCTCCATCATTTTCCATTAAATAATTCCAAGCAAGATACGTATTTCCACCGTTGCAACCATTACATCCTTGTGTGCAGCAGGAAACAAGTTGTTGTTCAGAGAGATCTAGATCTATATCAGGATTTCCCTTTTGGATGTTGACCATTGCTTCAAGAGCAGCTATAGCTGCATATGCCCAACAGCTACCGCAATCACCTTGATTATGAACTGGGGTCATCCAGTTTCCAGTTTTTCCATTATATTCTGCATTTCGCCAATCTAAATGCTTCGGAGTAGCAGCGGTGTCTTGTGGTGGATTTGTTGGTCTAACTAAGTCTTCTAAGGGATAAGCTCCACCAGTATAAGAAACTGGAAGATCAGTGTTTGAATAGACTGATTGGTTATTGGAGGATGATCCAGCTACCAAAATAGTTGTTCCCATAAGGATCAGGGAAATAAAAAGAGTGATAAACTTGGTTTTTCTATTTTTCATAAAACATTGCCCCTATTATGTTGTGAATTAAATTTTTATTTGTATTAAATATATTCATATATAGTATTAAAAATTTCGGTTTGCTTTTTTGGTATTTTTTTAGGAAAAATTTAAATTTTATTAGATTACATTAATTAAATGTTGAATTAGGAAAGATAATATATGAACGTAAAAACAAAACTGATTTCATTCATTCTGCTCTGTTTTTTTCTATTTTCTATCCTGTTTCAGCCGTTACTTGCTCAAAAAGAACTAGTTAATCCGATATCTAATGATAAAATATATGAGTATACAATACGAATTAATGATTATTTTATTCAAGAAACCGAACTATTCTCCCTTATAACAATAAACGAGTTTGGATTTCTCACTGACCCCAATAAACCAAAACTCCCATCAAAACTTTTTTCCATTGGATTACCACCTGATAGTAAAGTAAATTCAGTTGAAATTATTAGATATCAATCAACAACTATCACAATTAATAAACCGATTGAAACTGCATCTTCAATTGGAAATGGTACTTCAACTCTACTTAGTTCTTTTAAAAAATATGATAACTCCTCGGTTCCAAGTTATCCTGAACACATCATTTCTTATCAAGGAATGGGTTCCTTGGGTCCATATCGTTTTGCATCAATTCGTTTGAATCCAGTTCAAAGAATAACTGAAAAATCATATCGTATTATTGAAAATATAACTATTGGCATTCACTATGAATTAAAAGAAGGTCAACAAAGCAAAATTGGATTATCCTCAAGTATATTCCATAAAGCAGGTGCGTATATTGAAAATTTTAATGAAATACATTCATATTATGAATCTAGCTCTTTTCAACAAGATGAGATAAAAGCTGATTATGTTATCATCGCAAATGATTCATTATATCCTGAACTTATTGAATTTAAAATGTGGAAATCAAATCATGGCTATTCTGTAAAAATTGTGAATCTTTCAACAATTATTAATGAGTATCCAGGAATTGATGTAGCTTGTCGAATAAGAACATTTTTACAAACTCATCTAGCAAAATGGGGAATAACCTATGTATTATTGGTAGGTTCTTATAAAACAATCCCGATGAGACACTCATATCCAATGAATTATGATGAAAAAAGCGATTCTGTTCCAACAGATTACTATTACGCGGATTTAACTAGTGATTGGGATGAAGATGGAGATGGATACTATGGTGAGTTAGAGGATTTTATAGATTGTACTGCTGAAGTTCATGTTGGCCGGATTCCGTTTGATAATCCAAATGATGTTAATCAATTCCTCACAAAAACAATGGAATTTGAAAATAATTCAGCTGCCTGGAAAAAAAGAGTGTTATTACCGGGTGCTTTTCTATGGTTTGATAATTATAAAGGGCACAATGACACAGAAACAGATGGTGCGGTTCTCCAAGAGATCTTATCAAAGGATTTGTTTCAAAATTATGACTTTTCAACAATAACTCTCTATGAAAAAGAAGGACTCAAACACTCTGATTTTGATTGTGATCTTGCATTGAATACAACAAATCTGATAAAAGAATGGAATAAAGGATGTGGCATTGTTAACTGGGTTGGTCATGGAAGAATTGAATCATTTGAACGACTCGTGTGGACTAAAGACAATGGAGACAATATCCCTTACACCAGCAATGATACTATTAAAACAATACAATTACTTTCAAATCAAAACGATACAAATAATAACGATGTCCTTCGATTACATGATACAAAACCAGCACTTGTTTTTTCCACAGGTTGTGACAACGCCTATATTGATTATCGATATCGGCAAAGTATCGCTGAATCCTTACTCCAAAACGGTGCTGTTGTGTTTATTGGTGCTACCAGAGATTTATATGGGCCTCTTAATTGGACATCACTACCAGATGGTGGAATCAAGACGATTGATTACCTCTTTTTTTATTCATATATTAAACAACTTGAATCAACAGGGGTTTCATTAGATATAGCAAAAACACAATATTACAAGAATTACATGGGAATTGGTGATACATGGTGGCATTTTCAAAATATATTTAGCTTAACCTTATTTGGCGATCCAAGTTTAGTGGTTCAAGAAGCTCCAAATGAACCAATGATCATTGGTCCAGATACGGTTGAAAAAGATAAAGAAACATGGTTTGAATTCAAAATTACTGATCCTCAACAAAATAACGTTTATATTCAAATTGATTGGGGATCAAAGAACACCACACCATGGCTTGGACCATTTGAATCAGGGAAGCAACTCTCACTATCACATGAATGGTCTGATCAGGATAATACAATAGTTATCTCAGCACGAGCAAAAGATGAATATGGCTGGGAATCACAATGGACAACAAAAGAAATAAAGTTGAAAGAAGAAACCATTTTAGAAAAAATCATTCAGTTTCTCATTTCCATAATAGATAAATGGAATTGCCCACTACTTGAACAATTCCTAACCCGTATAGCCCCTTAGAAAAAACGAATCACTTCTAATGTTGCAACTCCCTGATTTTCAGCTTCGTCATACGCAATAGCTTTAATCGTATATCTTCCAAAGAATTTAGATTCCTTCCAATTGGAAAATGAATACGGATATTGACTGTCTTCTTCTCGTAATTCATCATTGATGTAAAATTCAACTTTCTCAACGCTAGATTCAGTATCTGAAGTAGTGATTTCAATGTCAGTTGTCCCAATAAGAATATTATTGTTTATCTCTTTCTTTTTCTCATTGAAAAAATAAAGACTATTTGGCTCAGGCTTTGTAATCTCAATGGCAGGAGGAGCAACATCTGGATCCCAATAAAAAGTAACACTTAAATCAAGGGATGGAACTTCACGTTCTCCACAAGATTCAATCTTATTTCGATATTCATTTTCAACATTAAAGTTTCCAATGTATACTTGATATCCACCATCAAAAAAAGTAACCGGTATTCCATATACATTATAATCAGAACCGCGTTGTTGGGCAATATTATTTTGATCTAACACTAAAGAAACAAAATAGAATGGATAATCTTCTGATTCATAAATAGTATTTAATGCTTCAGCAGCAGCAGGACACGCTGGACACCAGGTTGCAGTTGCTTCCTCAGCAAACACCGTGTGAGTAAATTCACTTGTTACTGTGTTTTGTCCAGTATTACCTGGTTTTGCCCCAGCGCATGCATCAACAAAATACGCATCAAATGGACGATTCTCATATGAATATCGTTCGTAAGGTGTTGCATTGTACAAAGCTGCAATAACCATGACATTGTTTTCATCGATTCCATCAACAATTTCAGGATTCCACGTTATATTCTTTTCAAAAGCATTCTCAATGCGTATGTTTTCATCAATTGGAAGATCTAAAACTCCATAATGATAGGGACTTCCATCTTCATTATTCCATCGAGAAGTAGGTTCCACCAAGTACACTCGCAAATTGCCAGCATATACCTCATTTTCATTATTGTCTACATTTACAATAATTCTCCAATTTCCAATTTCTTCATCAGTAGTACTCTTTTGCACCTGGTTGCCAAAAACAGTTATAGGAGCACATACAAGAACTATTGCAAGAAAACACACTGTCATTATTTTTAAATGATTTTTTTCATTCCGATTCATGAGTATCACAATACCTTCATTTTATTATACAATCCACACTATAATATAATTGCGTCACAATTATATAAAATAATTTTCACCTATCTGTTTCATAAAATTGATACTATATCACCAAATTTGAATAATAAATTTGAATCGTCCTGTAAATAGGATTTATCGTAAATTTATAGAGAAAAGAGGAAATATATCCAAAAATACTTAAGCCATAATATTTATATTATATTCATTCAATATCGTTGCACAAGGGGGCAATTATTCAAATGAATGCCAAAAACTCTGATAAATATGAAAAGAATAATTTTTATAAAAAAAGTATTAAAACAGCAAGCATCTTCATAATAATGGCATTAATGCTATCAACCTTTTCAACTAGTTTTACTGCACAAGAAGCTTCTTTTGATTCAAACCAACTGGCATATACATTTACATTTACTAAACCATCCTTATCAAAAACCATCCTTCAAGATCAGACATTTACAAAAATAAGTATTCCTGGATGCATGGGGATAGGTCGAGAAGTTGGTGCTCCGGTATTACCAGTTAAATTTGTAAAAATTCTTATTCCTGAAGGACATGATATTAGTAGTATCGATGTAACTGGGACAACAACAGAGATCGACCCCCTTGATTATGATTTAATTAATAATCCAATTCAACCATATCAACAACCAACACCAATAGGGATGAATCCTAAAATTAAAAACATCTTTGAATTCATTCAACAAATGAAAAATTTCATTTTATCAATCCTATTTAATGAAAATCAAGATAATCCCGGGTTTTCCTTCAAAGACTCCATTTCAATTGATGAATCAATTTACGATTCAAATCAACCTTATCCCGGATATACTATCTCCAATCAACAAATAGGTTATAGTAGAGGATATAAAATTTTATCTATTGCTTTAACTCCAATTCAATATCAACCATCAAAAGCATCATTATCATTTTACAATGAACTCAAAATTAATATTAATTTAAAAGAAACTGGTGAACAAAACCAATTCTTTCGACATGACCCCACTGATAAAGAATGGGTAGAAAAACTTGTATATAATCCTGATTTAACAAACACATATGGCTCATTTTCGTTTTCTGATAGATATCAAGGAGGAATATGTGATCCCTCTGAAGATTATGATTATGTCATCATTACAACAGAACAAAATGGATTAGACCACTGGACTACAGATAGTACGACGCCATACAATTGGTCAAGTCTTATGAACAAACATCAAACAGAAGATGGATTGAATTGTACATTAGTTACAATGGAGGAGATTATTGCAGAATCTGATTATTGGAATGATTCATCATTATTCAATGACACTGCAGCCCATATTAGGGAATTTTGCCGAGATGCCTATCAAGATTGGGGAACGGATTATATTTTAATTGGGGGGGATCAAAATTGGATTCCACGCCGATTATTGGATTATGGATACGAATCAAATGTAGAATCAGATGTTTACTGGAGTAATCTTGACAATTCATTTAATGAAGATGGAGATAGTGATTGGGGAGAATATGGAGATAATGGATTTGATTTATATGCAGAGTTATTTATCGGGTCTCTTCCTTGTGATGAACCACAGGATGTTTCCAATTGGATGAAAAAAAGTTTTTATTACGCTGATGCTACTTTTAAAGACTATTTAGAAAACGCAGCTTTTTATGGTGGTGACACCGGATGGACCTGTCAAGGAGATGATTTCGTTGATTACAGTGCAATTAAAGGGACTGATGATTGGCTTGGACCAAATCCCCATAATGATGGCCCTTTCCCAAGCTGGGCTGGATTCCAGTTTGGATTTGAAACATGGAATAGTAACAACCCTTATCAAGAATTTGATTTATCAGTAAAATGGACTGCTGAATCACCAAATGAAGGATGGCAGGGAGGAAGTGAA
>CAZOPW010000011.1:0-39675 GCA_964581795.1 uncultured Thermoplasmatales archaeon
AAATTGGCAGACCTCATTTTCCTGTTGACAAAGAAATCCTTGATGAAAGTAATGACATATTATTTTATGGAATGAAACAAGCAAAAAAAGCGCATGTACCAGTCGTTTTACATACTGAAACAACAACACCAGATCAATGCAAAGAACTCATGAAACTAGGAAAAAAAGCAGGATTACCTGCAGATAAAATAGTCAAACATTTCGCTCCTCCACTCATTCTTTACGAAGAAAACTATGGGTTAATGCCTTCAGTATTAGCAAGTAAAAAAAATATTAGAAAAGCTATCAAAAAAGGAACTCGTTTTCTCATGGAGACCGATTACATTGATGATCCAAAAAGACCTGGTGCAGTCCTTGGCCCGAAAACCGTTCCACGAAGAACAATGGAATTAATAGAAAAAAAACTCGTTTCAACAGAAGAAATTTCAATCATTCATCAAGAAAACCCAGAAAAAACATATGACATCCATATTGAAGAATAAAAAAAGAAGAAAGAAAAAATTGGTTTATCCAATATATTTTAAATCTTCAGTTTTTTCACCAGAAGATCCTTCGATTTCTTTTAATTGTTGAGCAATTTGCTCAATTTCTTTTGCTTTATCTTCAAGTGCGGATAAATCAATTTCAATATTAGTGATTTTCATTAATATCTTAAGAACTGCTTTTGCACTCTTTGGATCAACTAAATATCCAGGAGTCTCACCCATAAAACAAGTTCCTTTCAACTTTCGAAGTTTACCTAAACCAAGTAATAAGCCACTGGCACCAACGATTCCTCCGCCGGGTTCATTCTTTTTAAACACGGCTCCATGTTTCTTCATTTCCTTAACCAGTTTCTTATGCGTTGTTGCACATAACACTTTTGGTTTTGAAATATCATGACCAAGTCCATATCCACCAAGAGTAAACAACTCTTTTACTCCTAATTCTTCACAGACATCAAGAATCCGTTCCACAAGTTCATATTGTCCTCGTGAAGAAAGTCCTTGATAATCTCCAGTTAATAAAATAAGATCTCGTTGATCTTTTTCTTCTGCTTTCCAATAATAAAACTCGTTTTTCACAAGTTCAATTGTTCCATCTGGATTAATAAATACTTGAGGTGGAAAATCTTTACTGTAAATCTCAGCGAATTTTTTCGCTTTAATAGTATCAATTAAATGTTCTACAGCAAGCTTTCCAACATTTCCAATACCGGGTAAACCTTCAATGAGTATTGGATTCGTTAATTGCGGCGTCTTCACCATTTTCTTAATTGATACAAATTCCATATTTCCTATTACACCTTTTTTTGCTGTTTCTTTAACGTTCTTCGATATGATCCATAGGGATCCTGAGGAGAAAATCGAGGAGGTTTTTTGTTAATCGTTTTAGTTTTACAACGTGGACAAGTTGTTTGTAACGTATATTCCTCACATGATTGACAATAATACATAATTATCAAATAAAATGTTATTCATCTAGCTTTCGATGAAACGTCATCTCCCCATCATGAGCGGTAATCTTTTCCTCAATCCTATCCACTGCTTTCTTTAACTCTTCCTCAGCGATTTTATAATCTGGAGCCTGCACCGTTATTGAATAATGCGGTGCTCCAATATAATGAACTTGAATGTCAACATCATCATATTCAGATTCCTCTCCATATTGAAGAGCTTCCTTAATGCATTCAATACCATTTGCATCCCATGATTTGATATCTAAATATGCTTTGATGTCGACGAATTGAATAGCAATATTATCTTGTGCGATTTGATTTAATGCATGAACCCATTCACCGGAGAATCCTTCATTAGAAAGCGTTTCTGGATCATAGGCTGCTTCCTCAAATGCTGCATACAGTGATCCATATTGTTGAACAAGATCACTACCAAATTCATCCCAACATTCATCTATTGTTTTATTGAGATGATCGGCAAGCATTTCAAATAATCGAGCTGCTTTTTTATTGTTCTTCCATTCTTTTATTTTCTCTCGTTTTTGATGTTCGTTCACTCGTTTCAATGAAAGATCAACATGACCTTTTGAGGGATCAACACTCATTACTTTGCAAACAACTTTTTGTTTCTCTTTGATATGATTGCGAATACGCTTTACCCATCCACTCGCAATTTCAGCGATATGGACAAATCCTTCTCTATCCTGATATTCATCTAAGGTAACGAATGCTCCATAATTTTGCACTTTGGTAACCGTGCCAACAACAAATTCTCCTTCATCAGGGTATTCTTTTTTAATCATGAGTATTGAACCTAATAATCTGTTTTATTCAATGATTTCTAACACTTCTGCTTTGATATCTGCTTTTCCGCCTTTTGGAATTGCAAGTTTACTTCCACAGATATGGCAGGAAATCGGTTGACTTGCTCGATCGAAAATGACTTGTTCATTCTCACAGTCCTTACATCGAACTTTCATGAATTTGCTTTTTGGTTTCATCATAGTTTTTCACCTACACTACTCGATAACAAATTTTTTTGCTCGCTGAGATGCTGGTTGATGACTTTTTTTACATTGCGTACAGGTGAGTTTTAATTGGATACGTCGACTTGTTTTTTCTCTTCCTTCAGGTTTAGGACGAGGAAAACCTCGATATCCACGCATCACCCGTCTGAATCGTCGTTGACCTTGTTTCATCTCACTAGCTTTTCTTTTTTTCACTCGGTGAACCTCATGTTCTGTGTGTTTTTTGCATTTTGGACAGTAGGTTTTCATTCTTCGTGGTTTTTTCATGGGTGACTCCCTTTTCAGCTTCGTAGATTGAATTGGTAATAAGGAGGTTGTATAAAAATGTAATTAACATATATCAGGCGTATAATATCAATGATAACTATTATCTTTTAATTTCAATTTGATTTCTTTTTTGTTTTTATGATTCATTCACTCTAATAGCTGCTTTTTTATTTAAAAGCATGGTCGCCATGTCATCTGGAAGTGATATAATATCTCCCTTATGTAATGTATATGTGTTGTTATCTGTTCCAACAAATGACCCGATGTCTTCGACGATTCGGAGAACTGGATGAGTATTCTGTTGTAACTTTTTTTGTTTTTCTTTTGAATCAGTCTGTTTTTTCTCCGGTACTATTTCAGAGGATGCAGTAGATGATGATTTCTGTTCAATTCTTTCTTCGTCAGAATCATCAATGTTTAAAAATATTTGTTTTCGAAATAACACAATATCTTGATATAAATCATTAAAAAACGTTTTTTCCTCAGGGAGAAGTGTTTTCACTGAGGGATTACCACCACGTGCTTTTGCAATAGCAGCTAGCATTATTTTTTTTTCACGTTGTTCATAAATATTTCGTATGATTTTTTCAATGTTTTGGCATTCTTCTGCAAGAAGCATTTGTTTTTGAGGTTTTTTTTCTGTTTCCAATCGTTTTTCAAGTTGATGTAAAAAAGAAATTACTTCATCATAGAAACCTCTCTTAATTTGAGTGATTTGCGGGGAATTTTTTTCTGCTTGTTGAATCTTCCGCAAGGTTTTATAAGAAATATCCTCTTCATCCATAAACAGCGTCATTAAAAGGGTAATGAAAACGATTACATAAAGTTTCAGATGATAAAATATCTTTGATTTACATTTTACTAATATTAGCCAGTTTCTTTCCTATTAAAAATATAGCGACATACAAAGGAACATCCTCAGTTCCTTTCGTTAATTCAAACTGTTTATCCTTAAGAGTAATTGTTGCATTAACATCCATTTTAATAGTCACAGTTGATTCATCAAAAACAACAGCTTCAGATAACGGATTATAGTCATCTAATGTATCAAGTGAAACCCGGGAGACCCGTAATCCTGTTTTTCCATGAAGTGAACCAGGCAAACGAATCAAACGTTTCACATCACAGGTCACAGGTTCATCTGTTTCCCCTGCTGCAAATGAAACCGCTTTTTTCCGTAATGCTTTATTTAAAAAAAACCGACGGATCGTTGTGGTTTGATCAAGATTTCCTTTTTTAATCCGTTCTATTCGAGAGGAAGAAAGATCTTCAAGTAACTTAGTTGCAGTATATTCACTCACTCCATACTGTTTTAGTTTATTGAGTGGATTATCACTTTCCACGATTTCATTTAAAACATCAATAAGTCCTTGACTGATCCTTCCCCTCCATCCCGGTTCATCAGGAGTAGGCATTTTCAAACGTTTCCCTGTTGGAACAGTTTTTCCTTTAATTTGGGTGGTACCAGTTGACTCTTCATGAAATACCAAGGATTCATTTAAATCTCTACCGGTGATATAATCCACGATTTCCCGGCGATCTCCACTTGATAATTGGTACACAGAAGGATGTTTCACATGACAATGATAGCCTCGACCTCCACTAAAAAAAAGATCCATTGAATCCTCGGGGAAACCAAAATCATTCATAAGAAAATCATCTACTAATTTTATGAATTCAATTTTCACTAGTTCTAATTGTTTTTCATATGGTATTTGTTCTGCATTTGGTAAATGATCCGCATCTAAATCGAAAATAAGTTCAGCACCCATCCATTTTTTTTCATTCATTCGTGGTGCATCGGGATATTGATAATATGCAGTGGAGTAATATGCATGCATTGGAGCTTTTTTTTGTAAAAAATCT
This sequence comes from uncultured Thermoplasmatales archaeon, assembly GCA_964581795.1. Lineage (GTDB taxonomy): Archaea > Thermoplasmatota > E2 > DHVEG-1 > DHVEG-1 > EX4572-165. The sequence goes on from CAZOPW010000011.1 coordinate 4,600, forward strand.
TGATATTGTTGCTTTCGTTGAAATGCAAGATGACGGAGCATTCCTTTCCCACCAAAAAAAACGAATGCATATTCTCGTCGACTAAATCGATCAGGGACAGAGGGAACATGATTTATGTAATATGATCGGAATTGATCCTGTAAAAAAGCAAGTGATGCGTTACTGAGTCCTCCGGTACTCATAAGAATATACTATAATTCCTCATCTCATTTTAAGTGTTATCGTTTTATTAATCCAGTCAGATAAAGTTTTTTATGAGGTGACAGCATTCTACTGTTTTGTTATGGGTAATATAATTGAGGACGAATTATCTTCATCATCAGTCATTCAGCATGTCAACCGTCTTGATTTTGATTACGTTCCAGAAGAATTACCGCATCGTGATTCACAACTTCGCATGCTTGCTCAATTGTTTAAACAAACGTTGAAAGGTGTTTCACAAAACGCGGTAATTACTGGACCTGTTGGATCTGGAAAAACAGTGATGGCGAAAAAATTGTGTCAGGAATTGACAAAAGTTGCTCGTAAACAAGGAACGGTTCTTGAATATGTGCATGTGAATTGTCGGAAGAAATCAACAGAAACGATGGCACTTCTTTCAGTAGTAAATCATTTTGATCCACGATTTCCGGATCGAGGTTTTTCTGTTCAAGAAATGCTTGAAGTGTTAAAACGTCAGTTAGTACGACGAAACGCTCATTTAATCATTGTTCTTGATGAAGCAGATGCGTTATTGAAGAAAAGTGGATCTGATCTTATTTATGATCTTTCTCGATTTTCTGATGAATCCTCTCAAAATAAGGTAAGTATTTCTTTACTTCTCATATCCCAACAAAACGTTATTTATTTACTTGATGCTGCAGCAGTAAGTACATTTAAACGGAGCAACATCATCAAATTGGATAAATATTCACGAGACGAACTCTTTGATATTGTGAATCAACGTGTGGACTTAGCGTTTTTACCCGGTACGGTCCAACGGGATAGTATTGATTTAATTGCTGATATCGCGTCTGAATGGGGAGATGCCCGGTTTGCAATAGAACTGTTAAGTAAAGCAGGGATTGCTGCAGATCATGAACATAAAGACAAAGTAGTTCCAGAATTTGTTCGGGCTGCGAAAGCTGAAACGTATTCTGTGGTCACAGAAACAAAATTAAGGAATTTAACAAGGCATCAACTGCTCACCTTGGATGCGATAGCAAACCGTCTGCATCGTGATGGAACGGCGTATTTGAACACAGGTGATGCTGAGAAGATGTATGCGTTCATTTGTGAGCAACACGAAGAGAAACCACGAGGACATACGATGTTTTGGCAGTATCTCAAAGAGATTGAAAATGCAGGATTTATCACTGTTAAAAAATCTGGTAAAGGTCAGCTTGGTACGACTCAATTGATTTCACTGCCTGATATACCTGCTGAGATTGTTCATCAAAAAGTAACTGAACTGCTCTAGTTGAACCGATCTAATTCTTAATTTCTTACATTTTTTATTCCATACTGACAGAAATCTAAAAGTGGACACTGTGAACAAAGCGGTTTTGGTTTACAGTGATACTTCCCTAAGTGAACGATTAATGCATGTAGTTCATTATAGACTTTAACAATGTCATGATTTGAATAAAATGGTGTGAGGTTGGTCTGGAAAAATTCTTGGATAGATTCATATGAATCTGTATTTATAGGTAGTGGGATCCGTTTACAAATCCGCTTAGTGTAAGCATCAACAACAAAAACAGGTTTTTTTGCAGCATACAATAAGATTGAATCAGCTGTTTCAGGACCAATACCGTGAAGAGAAAGAAGTTCTTCCCGAAGTTCAGTAATCGGTTTTGAAAAAAACTGATTCAAATCATCATTATAATTATGGTGAAGATGTCGAGCTAAATATTGTAATCGTTTTGCTTTCTGATTGAAATATCCTGATGATCGAATGCTTTCCTTTATCAAATCGATATCAGCGATAACAAGTCTCTTTATAGAAAGCAAGTTGTTTTGTTTCAGTTTATAAATTGCTTTTTCAACATTTTTCCATGCTGTGTTTTGAGTAAGAATTGCCCCAATCATAACTTCAAATCTTGGATCAGTATTGTTTTCTGTGTGATGAGAATGATCCATTGGCCACCAGTCTTGCGAACCAAATGTTTCGAAAAGAATCGTGTAAATATATTTTGGAGTCGTTTTCATAGGAGATCGTTTCAAGACATCACTTCCTGATGTAAGAATATGATTGTTTTTTTTTAGTTATGAACCAAATTGTTTCATTCATTATTTTTAATTAATATCTCATTTTTTATAGAAAATGTTTTAAATCATTTTGTGGTATTAATACATTATTGGAATGGTGATGTTGGATGGGTAATGATCCGATTGCTAATGTATTAGATGATTTGCTTCAATTAGATGACATCCTTGCATGTATGGTGGCACGTCAAAACATGATCAGTGTGCTTCCTACTGAAGGAACAGAAGGATTTAAACCAGAGATTTATGAAACATGGGATATCATTCATCGAGCAATGGATGATGTGTTCAATGTGATCAGAGAATATTCTCAAACAGGTTTAAGTGAAATGGATTTTCGAATGCAAGATTACGAAACTCTCTTTTTTGTTTTTCCAGACACAGAAAATGCACTTGTTGCAGTCATTCCAGCTCTTGCAAACAAAGGCTTAATAGAAGTAGAAATGGAAAATGCACGAAGAGAAATATTACAAGTAATGGAAAAACAAAATCAGATCCAAACACCTGCATAATCAAAAAGGAAGTCATCAAAAAGAAAGATTTGGAGCGTTTCATGTGGATGATGATGTAACTGTAACCATTAGTATTTCACGGAAATCAGATGGAGTTTCAGTCTCTGAAGAATTATTAAAAAAACAGAAACAAGTGACAACACAAACAAGAGCTTTATTCTTATTTACCACAATTCATTATGAAAAGGAATTTAACACAATTCTTTCCTCGATTAAACAACAATTTAGTAGTACACCTCTTATTGGAGGTACAGTTTCTGGTTTTATGACTCAAGAAGGTTGTTTCACCCGTGGGGCAGTATTATTATCGATTTCTGGAGAAAAAATAGCGGTTACCGCTGCGATGGGAAATAATACGAAAAAAAACCCTAAAAAAGCAGTACAACAAGTAACCGATGTCCTGGGTAGAGAAAGCCCATATGAGAACAATGTGTTAGTTGAATTTGCTTCAACTGCCGTAATTCCACATCTGCCTGTTATCGGTCAACAGAATGTCATATTATCTTCAGCACTGGGAAATCAAATACAAAAATTAGTGCCCCTCATGAATAAATTGAATTATGGGTATGACCGTGCTGATGAAATGTTAGATTTTCTTGCTGAAACATATGAAGACCGGTTGATTATCGGCGGATGCACTATGGATGATAATAAAATGCTTTGTAACTATCAATTTTTCAATGATACATTTATTGAAAATTCACTTGTTGCTGTTCATTTATCCTTTCCAAACCAAATTGGGTTTGAAAACATCCTTGGATTCAAACCACTAAATAAAACATTTAAAATCACTGAATTATCAAAAGATAAACATGTGATTAAAAAAATAGATGGGGAAAGTGCACGAAACCGATTTTTTAATGAATTAAACATCGAACTAACTGAGCCAAAAAGAACACATCAACTCTTTAAAAAATCGTTTTATTATCCACTTGGCTACAAAAAAGAAGGAATATGGCATTCATTTGTAATTGGTATTATTTATGGGGATAATCTTATTGGTGGAAGTCAAATTAAAAGTGAAGAGTTAACACTTTTATCACTCTCTGTTGGTAGCATTTTTCAAAATATTAAAAATCATTTAAAAGACCTTGAAGATAAAGACCTTTCATTTCTGTTTGGTTTTGCTTGTGAAACTTTTCTTGAAACATTGGGGGGACGGATTTATCATATTCAGAAAGAATTCAAACAGATTAACACTCCATTTTTGGTAGTATTTTTGTCTGGAGAAAGTTTTTATCATCCAGAGTATGGCAGTCATCATTTATATGAAAGTTTAAATTTATTTACTATTGAAAAATTATCAACTATTTCATAAAAAGAATGGGATGGACCCGCTAACATGGATAAAACAGATTGTACTGCAGTTATTGGAACAACTCGTGAATTCAATGCATTAGAAGCAGGTATTGATTTAGGAAAAAAAATAAAAAATCAGTTAGACAATACCCCTGAATTCATTATTGTTTTTTCTACTATTCATTACATGAAAAAAGGAGGATTCAAAAATTTTTTACGAGGACTATACACTATTTTTCCAGATGAAGTTCAATTAATTGGTGGGACGGTGAGAGGATTTGTGAATAATGATGGTTGTTACGCTCGTGGAGCAACAGCACTGGCTGTTTCATCAAAAGAAATGAAAGCTGCAATAAGCATTGGTCATAACACAAAACGTCATCCTCAAAAAGCAGCCAGACAAAGTGCAGAAACTCTTCAGAAACAATTAGAAGATAGTACGTTTCAAAATGGATTTTTATTACATCTGATAGCAGGTGCGGAATTACCAAATATTCCTTCAATTGGTACAAAAAAAATCATTAAACCCGGGATGGCTCCGAAAACAATGATGAAAATGTTTTCAATATCTCAAAAAACATTTCAAATGGGTGCTGCTAGAGATGAGGAAATTCTTGAAGAACTTGTAAGTTTAATGCCGAATTATTCTATGTTAAGTGGAGCAACTCTTGATGATGGACCTGGTCTTCAAAATTTTCAATTCTACAATAAAAATGTTGTAAAAAACGCTATAGTATCCCTTGGTTTGAAAACCAATAAAAAAATTTTTGTGAAATCAACACATAATATGAAGCGTACTCCCATTGAATTTGAAATCACTAAGGTAAGTAAGGACAAAAGAATCATTCATGAAATTAATGGTAAACCAGCTTTAGAAGAATTACTTCGTCTGCTGGATTGGTCTAAAGAAGTACTCAATGAAGAAACATGGTTGCAAACAACGTTTTATTTTCCAATTGGTGGGAGAACAATCACAAGTTCAAAAAACGATGATTCCGCTCATGTCATTGGAATCATTCTTGGTCATTCGCTTGTATTAACTTGTAAGCTTATTGGGTCTCATGCTTCGATTTTAACAATTGATGGAAAAGGATTGTTAGATGCAATAGATAAAAATTTAGATTATATTGATTTTTCTCCACAATTTGGATTGATTTCTTCATGTATCACAAGGTTTGAAACATTAGGATATAAGATGTATGATGTTCGTGAGAAGGTGTTGAAGTATATGAATAACAGACCATTTGTCATGTTTTATGTTGGAGGGGAATCAACATATTCTAAAACAACAGGTTTAAATTACTCTAACATTTCCTTTAATTCAACAATAATATCTTAAAAAAAATGGATTCATACCATTGGATGGTTAAATAAGATGGATAATGAAAATTTTGAAGCAAGTGTGGGTATGTCCCGAAAATGGAATGCTCGGGAAGCAGGTAGAGAAGTTGCTGAAAACACAATTAAGAATTTAAATCACGATCCAAGTTTTTTCTTACTTTTCTCGACGATTCATTATGAAAAACATGGGGGCTTCCAAGAATTTCTCAATGGTGTATGGGACGTTCTGCCAGAAGGAACACCACTTGTTGGTGGTACCGTTGCAGGCTTCATGAATAACTTTGGATGTTATACCCGAGGCGCTACTGCAATTGGAGTATATTCAGATAGTGCAGATGTGATAAATGATGTTGCAATTAATACTAAAAGAATGCCTAAAAAAACAGCAAAAAAAATAATTTCAAAAATAAAAAAGAACTATAATGGTGAAAAAGGCATTCTTTTTGAATTTCTTGCTGGTCCAACTATACCGGAAATTCCAATAATGGGTAAAACAAATCTAGTTAAATCTAAAATGTTATCACTATTTTTTAGATATTTTGGAATAAGATTATCTTCGATATTTGGATATGGAGTTTCAAAAGGTTCAATTATACTTGGAGAAATTCAAAAATCTTTTCCGGACATTAAAATTATTGGCGGGGCCACCATGGATGATGGCAAGTTAATTAGAAATTATCAATTTTGTAAAAATAAAGTATATAAAAATTCGGTTACATTCCTATATTTTAAATCTGATAATGATTTTGATTTAGATGGAGTATTGGAATTAGGTATCTCTGATATTTCCTTTGAGGTGACTAAAACTAGTAATAATTGTACTGTTCTTGAAAAGTTGGATGGTATAACTGCAGTAGATGCTTTTTTCAATAAAATAAATAAAGAAGATTATCCACTAAAAAGTAAAGATTTATTATATAGAGCTACAATGAGTTATCCAATTGTCTCAGATGATCAGGTTTCATCAACAGGTATTGGAGCGATTTATGGAGACAGTATTTTACTAGGACATCCTATAACTGAAAAACGAATTTTTTTACTAAGATCTTCTGGAAAATATCTTCTGGATATGACAGAAAAGTTAAAACCAACAATGATTGGAAAAGACATGCTTCTTGGATCGATGTGTGAAACCTGTGTTGATATGTTGGGAAATAAATTATATGAACAAAAAAGAATAATTGATGAAATAGCTCAGAAAACGCCATATATATTACCATATTTTGCTGGTGAGCATTATGCATCCGGAAAAAATCTACATGTTAGAAGTCATTCATTGAACATTCTTGGTGTAAAATAGTATGAAATTTCAAATTACGAATTATGAAAAAAGATATGATTCACAGCTTTTAGATCTTTTTTATAATTATGTCTTTAATGAAAGGGAAGAATTTGAATATTCGAGACCAAAATCATGGATTTATAGATATGACTCATTTGATTCGTCGATAATAAAAATCGCTAAATTTGATAATGAGTTAGTCGGAACATTTGGAATTATTCCAACTACGGCTTCAGTAAATGGGAAGATTTTGAAAGGAGGATATTTTGTAGATAATTGTGTCTTACCAGCTTATTTACATAAATTCGAGGATATAATGTCTGAGTTAATCAAAGCATCTATAGAAGAAGCAATAGAAAAAAATTTTAAATTTATTATCGGTTGGGATTATTTAAAAAATTATAAAAAATATTGTGATTTATATTCTAAACTTGGCTTTATTTCCCATTCTGATATCAATTGGTATGCTGGGGGATTTGAATACAAAAAAGATAGCCCAAGCAGCTGGAGAGGTAAGCGAAAATTATATTGGAAAACATTATTTCATTTTCTTACATTTTATAATAAATATAAGATGAAATCTCATCCAAAAAAAGTTGATGGTGTAATAGTTGAATTTGCTTGCAGGGATGAATTGGATAAAATAGCGGATTTCATTAATAAGAATCATCCTGCAAAAAGTTTTCATTGTCATTATAAACATGGCGATTTAAGGAAAATGTGGGATTCTCAGGGAATTAGATGTTTAATTGCTAAAAAACAAGATGAGCTGGTTGGTGTAATAACCTTTTTTGTTTCAACTTGGACTGGATTAATGTATGGAAAACCAACTAATGGAAGTTGGGAAGAATTTAATACTATTGTTCCAGATGAATTCGTAATATTAAAAAATAGTATTAACACAGATTTGCCTATTGTGATGATTCGATATTTATTAGACTTTGATAAGAAATTTGATATAAATTCTAATACTCACGGATTTGTGTCTGCTTTATTTGATAGAAAAATTGAATGGAAAAGAAATGCTTATAAGAAATGGGGATTTGTTGAAGCAAAAGTGGATTATGGCATATATTTAGTAAAATCTTTAAATGGATTTAAGATAAATAATGATGGTAAGTGGTCTATTCCGCCTCGAGCAATAGTTGCCCCTTATCCTAAATGGATTGATTAATTGGTGCGTACTTAATGATAAGATTAGATAAAGAAAAATGTATTAGTTGTACCGCTTGCTTATCTGCTTGTCCTTATGATTCAATTAAAATGACAGGTCTTTTTTTTGAAATTGTTGATAAAAGTAATTGTGTTGATTGTGAAAAAAAATCTTGCAAGGTTCTTTGTCCAACAGGTGCAATCATATTGGGGTAATATCAATTTTTAAATCCTTTTTTTCAATTAATTTATTTGCATAATCTAATAATTCTTCTTCGTTTTTGTATTTTAACACTGAATCTAATTCTTCTTTAACATTGCCGTCTACTATTTCTAATTCTAGCATTGATGTCAAAATAGTTTCAATATTTTTATCTAAATGCATGCCTAATATTTTGCTAATGTTATCCTTTATCTCAACTGTTTTTTTAGCTTCTTTTCCAATAAAACTATTTTCATATTCTTCTGGATATTTTTTTAGAATATTTAAATTTCTTTTTTCAAACGCTTCTGAAACAGTATATCCCGCTATAATTGCAGCTTGCCAACCAGGTATTATTCCTTCACCGACGTAAGAAAAATTCTGATTGGCCGAGTCACCTATTAAAATTGTATTTCCATAAACAGGATAAAGAGGATATGAAAGATCTATAATCCCGCCTTTAATCTCTAATGGAGAAGAATCTTTTAGTTGTCTATTCATTATTTTATTACTTTCTAAAATCTCATAGAATGAGAGCAAAGGAGACTTTTCTTTAATCGGTTTTTTACTATAATACGGTCTAGCACCAACTCCAACATCGGCTCTATCATTACCTTTAGGGAAAATATAGGCATAACCTCCAGTTACGTCCCCCATAAACAATTGCATCGTATTTTCAAAATCTAAATTAAGATTTGTAACCTCAAGTTCTATAGCACACCCCCAATCTTTTATGCCTTGATAATTATTATTTTCAATTATTTTCCTTCTAATAATAGATGTAGCTCCATCAGCTCCCACTACTATTTTCGGTTTTATCTTAATGTCGCCTGAAATTGTCTTAGCCTTTATCTCTTTGATTTTGTTGTTTTCAAATGTTAAACCAGTTACCGTCGCTCCTAACATAATTTCTGTACCTGCATTTATTGCTTCTTGGGCAATTGTTTTCTCAGCTTCCTTTCTATTCAACATAAAGGAAATCCACTTATCTTCTCTGCTAATAATTTTTGAAATAGGATTATATATTATAGTGTCCTCAATCATCCATTTATATAATTTCTCTAAAAAGGGAAGTTCCTCATACATGCTTTCAAAAAGAAATTTACTTACTGCCTCTCCGCCTCTAAGCGGTGAAGCTATCTCATTTTTCCTATCAAGAGTTAAGACATTTAATCCTTTTTTTGCAGCAATATAGGAAAAAACAGTTCCAACTGGACCAGCACCGACAACAACAATATCACAATTTATCGTCATAATTGTGTTAAAGTTATACTTTTTCTCCTTAAAAATTTATTCAAATTTTTAGGAGATTGATTTCTCTATAGAATCACTTTATTGGTAGATTTTGACTTACTATAAAGAGCAACCATCATATATGCTTCATCAAAGAATAAGAATGCAACGAAAAAGTATAATGGAAATCCTCCGGCGATAAATAAATAGATTAATGCAACTTTCATGAAATGTCGTCGACCAAAAAAATATTTGAAAAATTGATATCCGAAAGAGTGATTACTGGAAAATTCGTTATTGTAACTAATGACATCATTTCCGATTTCATCAAGAACACCTGCAGCTGCAAGAAAGAAAAGAGGAATGAAATAAATCACGATACCATCAAAGAGAATATAAAGGATAAGGTAGAAAATAAAAATGCTTATTAAACCAATGATATGAGCAATGTTGTCTATTTTTCCTTTAACTATCACGCCCAAGATAACTGCTAGAAGAATAGTTGCAGCCATTGGATGAAGAATCATGGTAAATGCCCATAGTAACCCAATGATGGGTGCGATGATTGTTGCCCATTTTTTCTTAAATACTTTCTCATCGAATGCAGCATCAACATATTTGATTCCTGCTCCTAAAATGGGAAACAACAGAAAGAGTATTAATGAAACATATTCCGAATTAAAAATGAATTGTTCTATGTGCACCATCCAATCCTCTATTAAATATTGTTGTTATTATTTAATGATTTAACTATTGAGTTCAGTATAAATTAAATCGTTATAAATATTATCTTTTTTCTAATATGAAGTCACCTGTATTACTTGGCTTACTTAGTTATTTGACAAGTTTTCCTCTGGAAGGAGTGATTTAACTTTGAGTGGGATTTGGTCGAAACCGATTTTTTTGCCTTGTTTAATGTCACTAACATAACGTACAGTAAGATATGCATAATCAAAAAAGATCATGGCAATAAAAAAGTAATAGGGGATAAGTCCAAAAAATACGAGAAATAAAATTGATGTTTTCAATAACCATCGTTGATCGAAAAAGTAATCTATAAAGAGAGTGACCTTGTTTTTATTGAAAAATTGAGGATGTTCATCAATATAGTCATTTCCTAGTTCGTCTAATACTGCTGCAGCGACCAAAAAGAGTAACGGGAGTAACAATAATTCGACACCAAGGAATAGGATTACAGGGATGATTACTATTACTCCCGAAAGATGTGCGACATTGTCAATTTTTCCTTTTAATATAACTCCAAGAAGTATTGATAGGAGAATGGTGGCGGAAAATGGATTTATAAACATAGTATAAGCCCATAATCCGCCAAGGAAAGGAGCTAAAATTAATGCTAATTTTTTATTGAATGTTTTTTCATCAAATGCTGCATCAATATATTTTATTCCAGCGCCTAAGATGGAATAGGATAAAAGGAAAAAAAACATAATTACTGTCCACCTCCAGACACTCTTATTTTTATTTTACCAGTAGTTTTTTGAAGAAAAGGAAAAGTTTTTAACACTCCTGCGAATGGATGAATTCGCTTTGAAATTCCAGGAGAGATTTTTGCGCTCATTTAAGCCCCCAGTAGAAATAATATATTGATTAATACATAAAACCCCAATTCTAAAAAATCCTACAAAATTCCAAAAACTGAGTTTTTATTTTTAAAATGTAGGAAAATCAGCGCTTTTTTATATTTTTAGCTTACTACGGAGGATTCCTGCAATACCCTTTCTTCATCAGATTTATCATGAATTCCAAGATATTCAGAAAGACTAATTGGTAATGATAAATACTCGTTTTTTTCTTTGAAGATGAGTCGTGTTTCAATTAATTCATTTAAAATACTCATAATTTCTTGATTAGATAATTCAGATAGTGTAGCGGTAAGTTCTTCGAAAGTGATTATTTCATTACAAGCAAGAAACACTTTTCTTTCTTCTTTATTAAGATTATAGATAATTACATCTTGCAAATTTCTTTTATCAAAAACCTTAAGAAATGAACCACCGTCTTCATAACAAAGGATGAGCTCATCAATAATATTTTCTGTGTTTATTGCATTTATCTGTAATTGTTTTCTTTGCTGTGCCCATGTATTAATTATTTTTTTCCACGAATTATGATTTAACTCATTTTTTTTGATAAAATCATAAAAAAATAATGCATTTTTTCGGAGGAAATGATCGGGAAACAGTATTGAGTCAATTTTTTTCGGTATGAGTTTTTTGATATTATATTCATCTAGATTATTGTATACTGGGCTTTTATATCCAACAACAAAAGGACTTATTCTAGGTGGATCTAAATATTGTTTGAAAAGTGAGATGATTTCAATGGTTTCTTTGAAATCTTGTTTATCCTCTGTTGGAAAATGTGTAATAATGTTATATTGGTTTTTAATTCTGAATTGTTTGCAGTATTTTAATGCTGCAATATTATCAATGACGCTAGCTCCTTTATTCATCTTTTTTAGGTATTGGCTACTAAATGATTCAATCCCAGTTTGAATAGTGTGGAAACCAGATTTTTTAAGTAAATGATAATCATGTTGTGTTAATTGGTCCGCTCTTGCCTCGGCGATAAATTGAAAGTCCTTATTTAATGAATTAATTGATTTACAAAGAGAATGAAGGTTTTTTGGAGGAAGAACACTTCCAGTGAGTTGGAAAGAAAGCATATTATGGGTTTCAGATAAATAAATTAATTCCTCGATGAATCGATTAGTGTGTTTTTCTCGATAAGTGGGATGATATGCTTGTTGATTGCAGAAACTACATTTATTCCAATAACATCCTCGAGAGATTTCAATAGGTAGACGGTTATTCAATTGAACATACTGTTGAATTTCACTGGAACTCATTTGTAACTGATTATAATAGGCAGAATAATCTGGAAATGGAAGAGTATTTAGATTTATACAGGAAGGTTGCCTCTGCATTTTCCCTCTCGATTGCTCTTTTGTAATTAACCCTGGTATTTCAACCTGCTCTGATGTGTTTTTCGCTAATTTTGTTAATGATTCTTCTCCTTCTCCACTAATAATAAAATCAATGTACTCAAATTCTTCAATAAGACGGATTCCTAAATCATTCATTGTGGTGCTGCCACCAAGAACGATAATTTTTTCTGGGTGAAGTTGCTTGATTTTCCTTGCTACAGCTAAAGATGGAAGAAGTTGTCCGTAATTTAAACTAAAACCAATAATGTCAAACTGATTCCATTGAACTCCTTCTATGAGATTTGTAATAAAATAATCTGTTTTCTGTTCATATTCCTCAAAGGAACATAAGTTGGTAGAATCTGTTTTCTTAGAGATATTTTCTTTGTAATACGTTTTGATTTTTTCTTTGTTTTTCTTCCAGTGAATAGGAAATACATACTTTGAAAAAATCATTTGGGAAACATAAGGATCATTTGGGGGGTTAATCAAGGAGGAATAATTATGTAATCCAAAAGTTTCAGCAGCAAAAAGATATAAATGAAGTGATGACACCGGGATATTATTTTCCTTTAAATACGATTCAAGTAAGGCAAGTTGGATGGAGGGAAGTGTAATATCAGCAAAAGGCATTGAAACAAGTAAAACTGATCGATTACTCATAGTACACACCATCCTCTTAAAAATAACAATATACAAAGCTATAAAAAAGTATCTCAAAAGAAAAAATAATTTAATTTTAAAATGCCAATAAAAAATTAGAAAGATTCAAAAACATTTGAGTTATAACCAATTATAATTTGGAAACATGTCAAAAATCGATGTTAAAGATAGGAAAATATTGTACGAACTCGATCTGAATTGTAGACAATCAAATAGTCAGATAGGAAAAAAAGTCGGACTTGGAAGAGATGTCGTTGGGTATCGTATAGACAAATTGATTAAACAAGAGGTAATTACGAATTTTTATGCTGTAATCGATACCTTTCGATTAGGGTATAATGTTTTTCGATTGTATATTAATTTTCATTATGTCACTCCTGAAATTAAAAAGGAAATCATTAATTATTTCGTTGATTACAAGTACTCTTGGGTTGTTGTAACCGTTAAAAGTGAAATCGATCTTGATGTAGTCGTTTGGGTTAAAAATATTTATGAATTCTATCAATTTTGGGATCGTACACTTGATAAATATGAAAAATACATTGAAAAACATGCGATTTCAATTTACATTAAATCTTCAGTATTTATGAAATCATATTTAATATCCGATAATAAGAAGACTGATAAACGAAAATTTTTTGATATGAATTGCGGAGTAAAACCAGTTGAAATCGATGAAACAGACTATCACTTGTTAAATGAAATTGCAGAAAATGCACGGATTTCTCTTGTTGATCTTGGAGAAAAACTTGGATGTTCCTCTCAAAAGATTAATTATCGATTGGATAACCTTGTTGATTTAGGTGTGATAAAAGCATTTAGAGTTAATATTGATCCTGCAAAAATTGGTCTTCAAAAATATAAAGTTGATATTTATTTAAAAAATCATGAATTGAAAAAACCAGTGTTTAACTATTTAGCTCGGAAAGATTATATTGAATTTATGAATTTTGCACTTGGATGGGCTGATTTAGAACCAGAATTTGTGGTAAAAGATTTTAATGAATTACTTGAAATATTAGAAGAAATAAATAAAGAGTTTTCTGGAGCAATAAAAAAACAAACGTTTTTCATTGCTGAAAAACTCTATAAGCAACGATGTTTGCCTGATTTATATAAATAAAAAAAAAGTAATTATATGATTCTTAGAGCCCAGTGGCCATCATCCACGTAGGTGCAGATATTAATACTCCCGCAACAGCTCCAGATACGACAATCTTATCCATTATTCTTTACACCATCCTTTTAATTTCATCTGGATATACTTTTGCTGTTTCGCGTATTTAAAGGGTTGTCGACAAATTACCAAAATGATATTTTTCATTCAACCCTGTATCATCCATTTCTGTTTAGAAGAGATATTATTTTTGGGAGTTCTGAGAGATAATGAATGGAATATCCGTCATTTTTAAAATTCATTCCAATCATTTGACATCCTGCTTGTTGGCAGGCTAATAAATCACTTTTTGTATCACCAATCACAATGACATCGGAAACTGAAACTTGCAATGTCTCACATGCTTTCAAGATGATATCTGGTGCAGGTTTGCCTTTCTTAACATCATCAGCACAGACGATACTTCTAAAAAAAGGTGTTAATTGAAATTGATCTAGTACCTGTTGTGTGATATGTCGTTGTGTGTTTGTTATGATTGCTAACTTATATGTTGACTGTAATTTAGAAAGGGTTGAAATCGCATCTTTTTTGAGTATAACATGTTTTAGATATTCACGTGTCCATTCCTTGCACTCTAAAAAGACAGCTGGATCTATTCCTAGATATGATACAGATTTTTTGAAATCATTTCCCCAGAGATTATTTACGAATTCTGTTTTCGTTATTGGAGAGTATTGTGAGCGTGTTAAGGCAACGTTAATTGCTCTCCACCAAGCATCTTGTGATTCAATGAGGACACCATCCATGTCAAATAAAATTGCTTTTGGAAATGAATTATTTTGATTTGTCATAATGCTTCACATTGTTTTGTCGATTAGTTTTTGAAAATCTTAGGTTCCATAAGGGTATGCATAACGGTTAAATAATATAGGTCTTTGTGATTAAATGATTTTGGTATCATGTATAAAATAAGCGTGAAATCATCGGATAAAACTGAATTTATTGATGTAACTGAAAAAATTCAACAATTGGTTACAAAAGAAAATTTTTCATCTGGTCAAGTATTGGTATATGTTCCTCATACGACAGCAGCAGTTACAATTAATGAAGGAGCAGATCCTGCTGTCCAACATGATATTTTAAAAAGATTACAGAAACTTGTGCCTGATGATGGACAATATACTCACGCAGAGGGAAATAGTGATGCGCATATCAAAAGCAGTCTTTTAGGATGTTCAGAATTAATAATTGTTGAAAATAATACATTGCAGCTTGGCACGTGGCAACATGTGTTCTTTTTTGAGGGAGATGGACCACGAAACCGGACGATGTATGTTCAGTTATCACCTTTGTCTAGTGATAAAAATTTGGAGGAATAAAGTTTCATGTTGTACTATATTCATGGTTACTTATCCAGTCCTGATGGAAGTAAAGGAACGATTTTAAAAAAGGAACTCAATGCGATTCCAGTGAAATATCGAGATGTACCACCTGAAGAATTGGTTATACGAGATTGTCTTGATGAAATTAAAAAGGCGATTTCTGATGATGACAATGCCATTCTTATTGGTTCGTCACTTGGAGGTTGTCTGGTTAGTAAATTGAGTTTAGAACTCCCTGATAAGATTGATCAGATTTTTTTGTTGAATCCTGCGGTTATTCCACCGGATGTGGATGTCAAAAAGATTCCAGATATGCCACAGCGGATTTTACGTGAGATGAAAGATGATCGATTGTTTTCTCAAAAACTTCCTATGCGTGTTATTGTTTTTTCTGCGACTAACGATTCGGTTGTTTCACCTGATTGGGTACTTCGATTTAGTCGATTTCAAGAAGCTACCGTTCAGTTTTTAGATGATGATCACCGTTTTTCTGCTCACCTTGACCGATTACCTTATTTTATCAAATTGTTCATGTAATCTTCTCATCATTTTTTTATTCTATTGTTGAATAAATTAGAGAAAATAAGAAAATATGATGAAATTAAGTCAAGTTTAAAAAAATAACAAATCTTTTTAATAAAGATAGTTTCTGTGATTATAGATGAATCAATTAACCAAAGCTCAGATTAGTATTAGCATCCTTGCATGTTTTTCGCTTGGATGGGGTCTTATTCAAGAAGCGTTAACTACCTATTCATTAATTGAAGCAATTGGATATATTGGTTTACAATTAGCCACAATTGTGATTCTTTCAGTAGTGTTATTAAGTATTTTAAAATGGGTAGATGTATTTGATTTGAAAACAAATGCGATTCTTACCTATATCACAGTAATTACTCTAGGGTTAACATTACTATTATAAAAAAAATTACTATGTTAGATTCGCTTTGATTTATCTTTTAGTTGTGGTTTCACCCAGTCTTTTAATAATTCTTGTACCCGTCGTTGATGTGTAATATTTTTCATTATTAAAGTGACGCCGTTTCCTCCAGCTTCAAATGTTGTTGGAATCACTTTGATTTTAAAATGCAAACCTTCTTTCTCATCAGAAAACGTTGATTCTTGTATTCCACCTTTTCCTTGAAGAGCTTCGTTTAATGCTAGTGATAAGGTATTATCGATAAAACCAAAAGAAAGTTGGTCGATAGCTTGTCCAATGATGTTTTCATTTGTTTCATCAAGGAATCTAAGGAGTGTTTCATTGACAAATGTGATTTTCAAATCTTCATCAAACACAAGAATGTAATCAGATGTAAAGTGCAATAGATCAGTGACAGGAACTCGTCGTGCAGGAAAGAAAACTTTTGCTGGACCAAAGGTTATCATTTCAACGTGACCGGATATTCGCATGATGTCGAGGTATTTAGCAACGGAATTACGGTTTATACTAATGCTTCGAGCAATATCTGTAACGGTCATCCCCTTTGGGTTTTCTTTTAAAATCGTTTCGATACGTTTGATTTCTTTGCGATACTGCTTCATTTTCTAGGTACTTGATAGTAGAAAGACGCTATTTATGCATTTCTCTTTTGGTAATTAGTATTGCCATGCAAAGAGCAAAAGTTTTAAATACTATTATTCTATTCGATAATTGTAATGTAATAACGCATTGCATTGGATGGGTCCTAAAGGTCAAAATAATTACCACTCAAATAAAAAAAGTCTCTCACGCCTAAGATATTTGAGTGCTTTCGTCACACCTTTTGAATAACCATCCCTTGCATCCCTCCATTAAAAAACCCAAAAAAGAGGTACCTCACCCGCATCCCAATCCCGCCTTCAAGAAAAAATCCCTTTTCCTGAAAAGGCGAGGTACCTCTTACTTATCCCTAAAACGCTTTTTTGATGAAAAAACATTAATCAACAAAACACTATTCACCCCTTGGATTAACATATGAATGAAATCTGGATTGAAAAATACAGGCCAAAAACGCTCAAAGATGTAGCAGGACAACGACATATCATTGAACGTTTACACGCATATGTAAAAACAAAAAACGTTCCTCATCTTATTTTTGCTGGACCTGCTGGAACAGGTAAAACGACATCAGCTCTCGCGTTATCTAAAGAATTATTTGGTGATACTTGGCGACAAAATTTCAATGAACTTAATGCAAGTGACGAAAGAGGTATCGGAATCATCAGAGGAAAAATCAAAAATTTTGCTCGCACGGCTCCTATTGGAAATAACCCATTTAAAATTATTTTTCTTGATGAAGCGGATTCACTTACTTCAGATGCACAAGCGGCATTACGACGAACGATTGAACGGTATACTCATATCTGCCGGTTTATCCTATCTGTGAATTATTCTTCAAAAATTATTGAACCCATTCAATCACGATGTACCGTGTTTCGATTTCGCCCATTGCAACCAGAAGACATAAAAAATTACATGCGAAAAATCGCACAAAAAGAAAAACTGGAAATCACTACAGATGGCTTAGAAACCTTAATCTATGTATCAAGAGGAGATCTTCGAAAAGCAATCAATGTCCTTCAAGTCGGCGCATCAATTTCAAAAAAAATCACTGCAGATCTTTTATATGAAACAAGTGCTACAGCAAAACCTGAAGACGTAAAAAGACTTATTGATACTGCTTTAAAAGGAGATTTTACAAAATCAAGGAATCTTTTATACGAATTGTTAATAACATATGGACTCAGTGGTGAAGATATCGTTAAACAAATTCATCGCGCTATTTTTGATATTCCAATTCCTGACGAAAGCAAAATTCGGTTAATTGATAAAACCGGAGAAATCGAATTTAGACTTACAGAGGGAAGCAACGAACATATTCAACTGGAAACACTTCTCGCTCAGTTTGCTTTAGAAGGTAAACATATAAAATAAAAAAAAGAAAAATTCTCTAAAAAAATTTAGAGATATTTACTCGTAAATGTATCAACGATGTTTTCTAGCTCTTTTGCAGTTTTTTCACCAACACCATAGCGAACACGAATAAGTGGTTTATCAGTTTCTAAAACACGGGTTAAATCAATTGGAGTACCACTGACTACTGCATCAACATCAGCGTTATTAATGGTTTCTTCAAGTTCTTTCATTTGTTTTTTACCGTATCCCATTGCAGGTAGAACTTTTGATAAATGCGTGTATTTTTCAAAGGTTTCAACGATTGAACCAACAGCAAACGGACGCGGATCTATGATTTCACCTGCGGCATTATCTTCAGCAGCAACAGTTCCTGCTCCATATTGCATACTGCCGTGAGTAACCGTTGGACCATCCTCTATGACTAATACTTTTTTGCCTTTGATCTGATCTGCTTGTTCTGCAATAACTGCTGATATACCCTCAATAATTTGCGCATTAGGATTGACTTTTTTCACATTGTTTCGAACATGTTCAATGTTTTCTTTTTCTGCAGTATTCACCTTATTTATGATAACGACATCAGCAGCCATCGTATTCACACTACCTGGATAATACGAAAGTTCATGACCTGGTCGATGTGGATCAGCAAGGGTGATTAAAAGATCTGGTTTATAAAATGAAAAGTCATTGTTTCCACCATCCCAAATAATAACATCTGCTTCCTGCTCAGCTTGTTTTAAAATCTTTCCGTAATCCACACCAGCATAAATCACACCACCCATGTCAATGTAAGGTTCGTATTCCTCACGTTCTTCAATAGTACAATTATATTTATCCAAATCTTCATAAGATGCAAATCGTTGAGCGATTTGAGTAGTTAAATCAGGATCATATGGCATTGGATGACGGATACTCGCTACTTTTAATCCTTTGTTTCGAAGGATTTCAAAAATTTTCCGTGATACTTGTGATTTTCCACAACCAGTTCGGACCGCACAGACTGCAATCACTGGCTTTGAAGATGTAATCATGGTACTATTTGGTCCAAGTAACGTAAAATCAGCACCAGCTGCATTCACAATCGCAGATTTTTCCATAACATACTCATAAGGAAGATCACTATATGCAAAAACAACTTCATCAACATCATGCTTTTTGATTAATGATGGCAGTTCTTCTTCAGCATGAATTGGGATACCATTTGGATAAAGCGATCCTGAAAGTTCTGAAGGATATTTTCTGCCATGAATATCTGGGATTTGTGTTGCGGTAAACGCGACGACTTCATAAGATTCATTTTCTCTAAAATAAACATTGAAATTATGAAAATCTCTGCCTGCTGCACCCATTATGATAACTTTTTTCTTTTCTGTCATACCTTTTCAGCCTCCGAAATACAATGTCCGGGAACCAGTTTCTCTTTAAAAGAGTTTTCTCGTAATTAAAAATAAAAAAAGTGAAGAACAGAATTTATTGTTCTTCATATAATCTAACGACGTCTTCTGCTACTTCAAGCGTTGAGCTCTCTCCGCCAAGATCATAGGTGTTTACTTTTCCCTGTTTAATGTTTTCAGCAATCGCCGTTTGTAATTTCGCTGCCTTCTTTGTTTCTCCGAGCCAATCAAGCATAAGTTTTGTAGAAAGCATCATTGCAGTTGGATTCACTTTATATTTTCCTGCATATTTTGGTGCACTTCCATGTGTTGGTTCAAACAAACCATAATCATCACCAATATTTCCACTCGCTGCAAATCCAAGCCCTCCGATTAATTGAGCACTGAGATCAGAAATGATATCACCAAACATATTACTTGCAACAAGAACATCATAATCTTGAGGATTTTTTACAAGCCACATGGTCATTGCATCAACATTCGTTTCCCAAAGTTCAATTCCTGGATAATTTTTAGCAAGTTTTCTAGCTTCTTCTACCATCATGCCACTTGTTTCCCTGATCACATTTGGTTTTTCAACAACGGTGACACTTTTTCTATTATGTTTTTTAGCATATTCGAATGCTTGTGTTAATATATTCTTACATGCTTTTCGAGTAAAAATACGAGTGGAAATCGCTAAATCATTTTCAGGTACATCCTTGAATCTTTCGAACTTAGGA
Organism: uncultured Thermoplasmatales archaeon; assembly: GCA_964581795.1. Lineage (GTDB taxonomy): Archaea > Thermoplasmatota > E2 > DHVEG-1 > DHVEG-1 > EX4572-165. Next base: position 24,989 of record CAZOPW010000011.1, read on the forward strand.
TGAGAAGAAAAAGCTTTCCTCATTGCGTGATTTACCGGAAAAAATTCAACACCTGCATATAATCCTTCTGTGTTTTCTCTGAAAACAACTAAATCAATGTCATCACGATAATTCAATGGATTTCCTTCAAAAGCTTTGCAGGGTCGAAGATTTGTATGAAGATTTAGTAGTTGTCGGAGTCGAACAATAGGACTAGAATAAACGAATCCCTTTTCTTTGAGATTTGGATTAAGTTCCTTTTGTGCTTCTTCATTTGGTTTTGACGTGATTGCGCCAAAAAGACAACAATCCGTTTCCTTTAGTAAATCAATTGTTCGTTCTGGTAATGGATCTCCTTCTTTTTTCCAAAATTCCCATCCAACATCACCAGGTATATATTCAGCGTCAATATCAACAGTATCAAGAATGATTTTTGCTGCCTCCATGACGTCATTGCCAACGCCATCGCCGGGTAGCCATGCTATTTTATATTGTGTCATAGACTACCATAATTGCAAATTGGTATTAAATTTTTTTCGAGTAACCAGTACTTGGAAAAGTAAGAAAAATTATAAAATGTATCTAAGTGAAAATAATTTATATTTACAGAAAAGTACACGATAAGATTTTTTGGAATTGAATGACATTTAAATAATTTGAAAAATATTCAGTATTATGCTAAAATAATTCATTAATTATCTAATAGAATTCAATAAATAGTTTTTAAAACTTGAAATAAAACAAAAAGTACATTAACAAAAGTTATTTTATCATTTAATAGAAAGGAAGGGAATAGTGATGGAAGAAAAAATTTACCATTTTGGAATATGCTTTGGGATAAATGTAAATTTTTGAAATTGGGACAAGTAAAATATTCACTCTTCCCTTGTTTCCATCACTATATCGAAAATAATAAGAATAGTATTTAATAATTTTCTTTTGACAACGGTATTTTTAGTCTTAATGAAAAAAGTCGATCTACTAACTTTAGTTATTTATTTTTTTAATTCAGCAAGGGTAGTAACTCGTTCTGCATACGCATTATGTTTATGAATTGATTCCTCACTTTCACTTCGGACAACAACAAGTGTTTCATCAGGTAAATGACTATATTTTTTCAAAATGTTTCGAAGTATGTCTCTAACAACATCTTCTACAAATTTTGGGTTTTTATGTGCATTGTATACAATTTCTCCTTCTTCTCCTCGTTTGAGAATACTAAATGTTGGTGAACTAAATGCATCTTCTGATAGCTCTATGAGATCGTTTGCATCAATAGTTATCTCATTTTTTGGAACTTCGATCATGACCGTTGTAATATTTCGTTGATTGTGTGTTGGGGGTACGTCATTAGGTTTATATTTTCCGATTTTTCGAATGATTTCCATTGCACATGGACACGCGGTCATACCGATTACTTTCACTCCGATTAATTTCTTTGTTTCTTCATTTTTTTTCGACCGAGCTTCTGCAACGAGTTTGTAGGGTTCAAATCCTTTGTAACCAGAGGGATATGTTCGTTCTAAAAAATAATCTGCTTCTGCTTTTATTTCAGATCGTGTGGCATATTCATGTTTTTCTAGTAATCGTTCCGCAGTATTTGCACAAAATGTTTCAAGATCTTGAACTGGTCTTTCCATTTGTTTATCGGTGATTTCAGAGATGAGTTCCAGATTTCTGGACATATGACTTCCTTTTTGTGAAGCGGGAAGATCAACGAATAAATCCATTTTAACTACTAATGAAATAATTTGTTTTGCCTGTGGTCTTTTTACTTGAACGAGTTTTTTAACTCCAGTTACTCCTACTCGGGTGAGTTTAAATTTTGAATGGGATGGTCCGGCTTGCACATCAGGAAGGTCTATGCTGTTAATGGTTTCATCACCATAGATACGATGAAAAATATGTATTATAACCTTAGCTTTTAACTCATCTTTGCGAAAACCTAATGAAACCCTTTCCTATATCTGGTTGAAAAAAACCGTTTGCCGCTGTGGCTTAGAGGTATAGCGATTCCTTGGTAAGGAATAGGTCGGGGGTTCAATTCCCCCCAGCGGCTTTTTAATATTTAATTGTGATATATTATAAATGGGATTAAGCCTTTTTATAGTCTATAGAATAGAAAATATTAATATATTAAATAATATAAAAAATTGCGTTATAAGTAGTTGGTTTATAAATGAAAAATCGTAAATTAATTATTGGTTTTATAATTACATAGATTGGTATCTTTTTTACAGTCATTGCATATATAAATATTCAAGAATTTGAAAACAATATCTTTGTGGAAGGAAACAGATATACAATCGGGATGGATCTATTGAACAATTATATTATAGGGATTGGAGTTTTAATTTTCATTATTGGATTTAGCTATATGGTTTTTTGTTTTGTTACAATGAAACAGGGGAGATTATACCGATAGCGGTTAATAAAAAATAATAATCAATAATTATGTAATTTTAACTAGAATAATTGGGATAAAGACTAAATAAAATACTTACATCCACAAATGGTGGTAGATGAAGATGATAGAAGCTTTCATTCTTTTAACATTAGAAGGTGACAAAGTTGAAGAAGTGATTAAGAATATTAAAAAGAAAGTCCCTGAAGTTATCGAGGCAAAAGGAGTAACAGGACCTTATGATGCAATCCTTCGAGTTGATGCAGAGGATTTAAAACAACTCACTAGAGAAATCGTTTCTAATATCTACAGAATAAACGGAGTTATTGACACTACAACGGCAATAGTGATAGAATCTGGTGAAGAGAAATAATCTATTTTTTATTGATTAAATGTCAAAAAAACCTTCTCCATCTTGCAAAAATGAGAATGCAAGAAAAAGAAAGATTCTGAAAAGAAAAAGACTAAGAAGAGAACGTATACTTCTTCATCTTCTTAGAAGAAAGACTCAGGTTACAACCTTTCGTGTCTCCACTACTAAAGTAAAAAAACATCGAATATCACCAGTTGAGGGTCTTGCTATACTTATAGGTACTTTAGTGGGAGCTGGAGTTTTGGGGTTACCTTATGCAGCTTCAAAAGTTGGTCTGATCCCAGCAATATTCATTTTATTTGCAGTAATGTTATTTATGCTTTTTACAGCATTTATTATCCTTAAATTATCTGCTGAAATGAGTGGAGCTCAAATGAGTACAATTGCTCATAGTTGTTTAGGGAAAGCCGGGGGTTGGATTATGTATATAAGTATAATGATTATGGGTTTTGGAGCGTTTCTTGCTTACATTTCAGGGATGGGAAGTATTTTCACGAATTTATTTGGAGTGAATGAAACCATTGGTGCTCTGTTATTTTGGATTTTTGCTTCTGCTGTGATTTACTTTGGTTTGGAGGCCAGTGGGAAAACAGAGTTAATCATGAATCTTATATTACTAGTACTTTTTATTGGAGTAACCGGAATACTTCTTCCTCACGTAAAAGCGGAGAATGCATTGTATACAGATCTGACTGGTGTTTTTTCCATGATGGGAGTTGTAATTTTTGCTTTTGGTTTTCATACCGTTATTCCAGATGTGTATCGGGGAATTGGGGATTATAAGAAAACAAAGAAGATTATTATTCTTGCATTTCTCATCCCTACGGTTGTCTATGCGGTTTTTATGATTGTCTTTCTTATGGTATTTGGAAAAGATACTCCACAAATCGCAACTCAAGGATTAGAAGCTATTTATAATGAAATGGGAAATATTCTTGGTAATGCATTGCCTTTGATTGCGATAACAACAAGTTATATTGGTTTGGGTCTTGCACAACAAAGTAACAGCAAAGAATTCCTTAATTTAAAAAAGCCATTAGCATGGATTTTAACAGTTGGTCCACCAGTCATTGTTTACGTTGCAGGAGTTAAAAATTTCGCTGATGTTCTCTCATTTGCAGGAAATACTGGTAATATGATTGCTTTTATAATTCTACCACTATTGATATGGATTATTCGACGGTTTTCCTTATCTAAAAAGAATCATTGAACACACAAGGGAAATGGAAATAATGTAGGCATGTTAAATCTTTGAATTCGATAATATAAAGAAAATATCTTCTATTATATTTTTAAAAAGTAATTGAATTTTTATAATGATATAATAAAAATAAATTTTCAATGATGTATATGTCGTATTTCCTATATTTTTTTATAAAATTATTTAAGTATTTTTTATATTCATTAACCTTGTTGTTTATCATGGATGTTGGAGAGATGGGTTCAAATTCTTTTATAGATTCTGAGGAGAAATTTAAAAATAAATTTGAATTAATCGTTAATCAAACAAGTGATCTAATATCCGTGACTACATTTTCTTTAAATCCGGTTTATACCTATGTGAGTCCTTCTAATATGAAGGCTTTTGGTTATACCACTGATGAATTAATTGGTAGAAGTGGATTTGATTTTATTCATCCCGATGATAAACATCGGTTATTTCCATTATTAAAAAAATACATAAAATTAAAAGCTGAACGTTTTTTCTCAAACAAAGAACCAGACTTTGTTGAAGAAATAGAGTTTCGTTTTAAAGATAAATATGGTATTTGGCATCAATTACAAAGCACAGTCAATATCATAAATGATGAACTTCTTTTTGTATCAAAAGATATCACTGACCAGCAAAAAATTGAAAAAGCATTACGGAAATCTGAAAAGCAATATCGTTTTTTATTCGAAACGATACCGAATGGAATAGGTATTGCTCATTTTGATGGACGTATAGTGAAAGTAAATACAAATTTTTGTGATATTTTAGGGTATACTAAAGAAGAATTTTATAAGACAAATATTAGAGACTTGTATGTTTGTCCAACCCAAAGAGATCATTTATTCCAAATCTTAGAAAAAAATGGATTCATCCGGGATTTTGAGATTCAACTATGGAAAAAAGATGGTTCCGTTTGTGATTTCTTGGTAAATTGTGACGTCATTACATTTGAAGGAAACAAAGCACTCCTTACCACGGGAAGAGACATTACGGAAAAAAACAAAATTGAAGCTAAATATCGATTATTCGCTGATCATTCGGCTGATATTATTTACACATATAACCTTGCAAATGAAATGTATACGTTTATCAGTCCTGCAATAGAAAAATTATTAGGATATACTCCTAAAGAAGGATATGATTTGAAACCAGAAGATTTACTTACTGAAGAATCACATCATTTTCAAAAAAATAAATTACAAGAGGCACTTCAAAAGAAGCAATATTCGGATGCAACATTGGAACTTCAAACAGTGCATAAAAATGGTACTATTATCCCTGTAGAAGCACATTTATCATTTGTCTTTAATGATCAACAGGATCCTGTTGAAGTTGTCGGAGTAGTTCGAGAGATTACTGAACGAAAAAAAGCTGAGATGGAATTACACCATAATGAAAAATTTCTCAATGATGTTTTTGATAGCATTGGGGATGGAATAAGTGTACTTGATAAAGAATTAACAATTCTTCGTACTAATCCTTTCATGGATAATTTGTATAATACGCAATTACCATTGGCTGGTAAAAAATGTTATCAGGTATATCAAAATCGTTCTTCTCCATGCCCATGGTGTCCATCATTGAAAGCAATGGATACAAAAAAGACTCAATTTTCAGTTGTAGCTTATCCAAGTAATGATAATCCTGAAGGTTGGGTGAATCTATCAGCATATCCATTGATTGATGAAAACGGTGAAGTATATGGTGTTATCGAATATGTTAAAGACGTGACTACGGAAAAAAGCTTAGAACAAAAATTGAAAAATATTAATCATTCTCTAGAACAAAGAGTTGATGAACGAACTAAGGAAATTCAAAAATTATTACGTCAAAAAGATTGTTTCATCAATCAGCTTGGTCATGATTTAAAACATCCACTTGGTCCTTTTATTAATCTCATACCATTATTAGAAAAAAATGACTCCAACCCGGATCATAAAGAAATGTATGCTGTATTGAAAAGAAACACAGATCATATGAGAAACATTGTTTCAAAACTGATTAGACTTGCCCAGTTAAATGCGCCAAGCTTCAATTTATCAATAGATGAAACTGATCTTCTTGCTGAACTTGATAGATCAATAGAAGTATATAATACAGTAATACAGAAACGAGGAGTTACTTTATTGAAAAAATGTACTCCCCCTGTAATAATAAAAGCTGATAAAATTCTAATTCGTGAATTATTTGATAATCTTATTAGTAACGCATTAAAATATAGTTATGATAATGGAACTATTATTGTTACTGTTGAACAAGATGAATCTTTTATTACCGTATCTGTATCAGATGATGGAGTTGGATTAACAAAGGAACATATCGATTCGATTTTCAATGAATTCTTTAAAGCTGATGAAAGCCGTCATGATTTTGAAAGCAGTGGTTTAGGGATGACTATTGCTAAAAGAATCGTTGAAAAACATGGGGGCAAGATTTGGGCAGAAAGTGAAGGGCTTGGAAAAGGAAGTACTTTTTACGTTACATTACCAATATACAGACACTAAATTATACCTGTTATAATTTGAAGCTATATTATACATATTAAATATGGCAATTAGTTTTAGCACATGAAATTGTATGAGTCCATTTTCTTAGTTTTATCTTTAATTTTTAAATTATCCTCATTTCAAATTATTTATTAAAGAGTGCTTATGTTGATTTAAGGATGTTTAAACCGAAGAGTAGAGATTTCATTATTACTGATATTTTTTTACATACTTAGCTGCATATTTACCTACAAAGAAGGTTTATATCGTGTTTATTCCTATGAATCAACAACTCCGATTGGGGGAGAATAGATCATGGATAAAAAATCATTTTTAGAAAGATACAAGGATGATATTATTGCTGAACCATCAGGTAGAACGTATGCAGAATTACAAGTTGATAAAATAAATAAATTTATGCTTGTAGATTCAATGATAAGCTTAAAGGAAGATCAAGATTAATTCTTTTCCATTTCTTTTCTTCGTAACATAATAGCAATAATCAATAAAACAAGTCCTATGATAGCAACAAAGAGTGGGATAGAAGTTCCTTCTTGAAATTCGTAAATAAGCATAGATGTACCTGTTGCAATAATGAGTAAAAAACCAAATACAGCAAGAGGAAGAGCAAATTTTGATTTTTTTGATTGACTTTGATTCATTTTCTTCTCCGTTAATTAAAAAAATGATTATCTTTTATCCTTATAAAAGGTTGTATATTTACAAAATTATGTAGAAGTAATGAACTCATTTATCGTTAAGAGTAAAGATACCGATTGAATTGATCTTTTTTTAATCGTTTCAACACTCGAATGAGAATCAACATTATAAAAATTGTAAAAAAGACTCGACCAAATAAAATTCCTATTAATGACCCTCCCATCGTTAGCATTAGCAATGTATCTTCTATTAAACTATGGGAAAGTCCCATTAAACTCACTGAAAGAAATGCATCTTTAGCTGATAACATTCCTGATCGAGCTTGTTTAATAATCAATCCTCCACCATAGGATATTCCAAGAGTTAATCCGATAATAGTAAGTGGAGCAGCATGTTTACTCATCCCTATTTTTTCTAAACCAGGTTCTAAAAATGTGTTAATCTGATCTAATAATCCATATTTTTTCAATACTTTCATCAAAAATAATAACAGAAAAATAACAGTGAAAATAAGTACATAGTTTTGTAATTGACCACCTATCCAAGATAAAAGTGAGGCATTTTTTGGTTCAGGTTGCCATACTATTACGGCAGGATTTTGCAAGATTTGGGTTACTATAAAAAAATAATGAAGTAAAAAACCAAAAAGAAGCGCTCCACCAATACGAAGTAGTAAGGTAAACCAAACTCGAACACCAGCTTTTTTGGCAATAGTAACCTCAACAACGAGGCTATGAGCAACTAGAATCATTGATGTTAATATGGTAACATCTGCAGTAGTTAATACAACGTCTTCAGCAACAGTAATAAAAACAATGAGTCCACCATAAATATTTGTAATCATCGCAGATGCCCATACTAGTCCCATCTCTCCAGGAAGTCCAACAATGTTCATCACTGGAGCGATAAGACGCCCGATAAAAGTCACTCCACCAACAAGATCTAATAATTTTACAATAATGCTGACAGGAATCATAATTTTAAATAATGGAAGTGCTGTATCAATGGTTTCTTTACCAAGTTGATTAATAAATGAAAATAATCCTGTAACATTATTGTTGTTCATAGTTCACGCTCTTTTTTTTATTAAAATATTGTACTTGTTCATGTCGAGCTATAAACCACACGCCAATTAGGACAAGGACCATGCCCATAAATTGAAACAAGGTTACTTGTTCACCAAGGATTACAAATCCGATGACTGCTGCAAAAAACGGTGCAGTTAATTCCAAGGCAGAGACTTGTGCCGCTTTCAACCTTTTCAAACCTTCATAATATAATACGGTACCTATTCCAACAACAAATCCAATAAGAAGAGAATACAAGGAAAAAAAACCATCTGAATTAAATAATAAATAGATACTGAACACGATTGATGCAATACCAAAACGATAGAATGTGATTAATCCTGCGTGAAGGCCAGTTAAATATTTTCTCATCACCACGGCAGTAGATGCCCAGGCAACTGTTGCACACAAAACAAGGATATCACCAATACTTCCAAATTGAAGTGATAATGCATTATCAACGGTTTGTGTAGTCACAAAAACAGCAGCAATCATCAAAATAATAATCCCCAAATAATCATTCTTATTCAACCTATCTGAAGTGACTAGGACAACTCCAAAAAGTAATACGAATAAAGGTTGCAAATGACCAAGAATTACGGCATTTACGACAGGAATCATGGTAAGTGAATACAAATATAATCCATCAGCAAACACGGTTCCAACTATCGCAATATATAAAAGAATTGTAAAATCAGATCGAGGTACTTTGAATGATTTTGGACGACGAAGAAGTAAATACGATAATGCAACAAAAAAAACTCCAATTGCTCGAATCATCGATGTTAAAATAACCCCACTTTGCTGTTGATACGCTAGTTTTGCAACCACCGGCTCTATTGCCCACATGACTGCAGCAGCAAGAACAATGAACACACCACTAAGTTTTTGGTTCATATAATTGACTCCACACCATCTTTTGCTATCTTATTTTGATTATGGATTCATGACCGTTGTATTTTCAAAATATTCAAAATCAAATTCCGTGAAATCTCCGGCTTTTTTATTAGGAATTGGCATTAATCGGGCAGATAATGGTTTATGTAGCTTTTCTGAAAGCGATGCCACATCAAATAATATACCATATAATGTTTCAACGCTTATATCTCCAGGTAATGGAATTGTGTCCAGACCAGTTCCGCATACAGAAGAATACAATAATAATTTGGTAAGTGATAGTTTCCCTTCCTTGTTTCTTCTCGCTAAACCACTATCCTCCATTACAGGAAGCATTAACCCGGTGTAACCACACTGTGTTATTGATAAATCTTGTAGGACAGATGTAATTAATCGAGCAGCTGAAAGACTTCCCGGACTACCAAAAGTATCAACAAATGGTAACTTTTCAATACCATATACAAGACTTTCATTTGGATGAACTGATGGACTAATGGACGCATCAATTCCATGGAACTTTAACCTTGTCTGTTCACTAGCTTCAATTGCTAATTTTTCAATTTGTTGATATTCATTATTTAATGTTTCAAATAATCGTTCATGGGCTTCTTCATAGCTTTGAGACGAAGAAAAAATGTTTGCGATGACATCACCATTTTCACAACCAATTCCAAAAGAAGGGGGGCCTTGATGAAATGAAGCTGGATAAAACGGTGTATTTGCTGTAACATGACATAATGCTGCGAATCGAAGATTAGCAAAACCTTGTTTTTCTAATGTTGAAATGGTGTTTATCTGCTGAGCTGTTTTATAAGCAAGTTCTGTTTGAACATTATTATTTCTGATAAGATTAACGGTGCAGAATCCTTGTGGAAATGTTTTTAAAAAATCTGGTACTAGAGAAATATGATCTGTTGAAGAAATAGGGCCAATATTGAAATAATCAAATTCTTTTGGACACAATGATTGTAATAATTGACATGTGTTAAAAAGATCTGTTTTTGTTGATGCAAAAGATTCCCATGGTTGAGTACTCAACCGAATTGTTTGAACCGTATATCCTTGTTGTTCAAGATAATCCTTGATTTTTTGAGTGTCTTTTGCGAATTGTTTTCCTTTTTTTTCTGTTGTTGACAAAGAATTTGATACGTTAAACCCTGTTGTAATTGTTCTAATTTTCATTTTACTCCTCAACGTTTTCTTTTATTTTTTAATTATTTTTTTGCTAAGGCATTATTTGTATCATGTTTTTGAATTAGTGATTTAATCGTTCCAGATGTCGCAATTGTTTTTATTAAAACAGGATGAGAATTAATCTGGTTTATTGATTTAAGCAGCGTTATTGCTGATTGTTTTTCAGTGTGTTTACTTCTTAAAATTCCTTTTTCTCCGTTAAACCTTGTTAAAAAAAATCGTTTTTCTTTTAAGGAACAATGAAAAAGTGAATTACATTTCAATCGCAATGCGTTGATCATATCTTTTCGTTGAATCGGAATTACAACTTCATCTGCTTGAATGGTAAAAAGGATATATCGTGGTCGAAATTCTCGAGTCATCTTTAATCAAATCAGGTAAATCTAAACAATAAAAAAAAGAGAGAATAAAAACTATTTCCTTTTTTACTTATTCAGATTCAATCCGAGGTGCTAATAAATAGGTGACATGACCTTTTTGATTAGCAATTGCAAATTCAACTCGAGTTGGGTTATCATTTCCCAGATGAATGGTTAAGGGTTCATTGTTTTTCACTGGTTTAATCATATTACTTAAATAATCAATACTAAACAAGCTTTTACAATTCCCATTTGCTGTTAATCCTTCAAGCATATCCTTAGATAAAGAGAGATTCACTGTGTCAGTATCTCCTTCAGCAGATAACTCAAAACTCTCCTTGTTCATTGTCAGTGCAAGGTGATCTGAAATTGCTTCTGAAGCACGGACTCCTTGAATCAATTCTGAAGCTTTCAATACGACTTTTCCAGGTAAATCAAGTGATGGCATTTTTGGATCGGGCATACCTGCAGTATCAATCAAGGCCATTTTACGAACAAGATTACCAATTTGAATGACTAGGCGATTTGCTTTTTCATCATACGTAAGTGAAACAGTGTCTCCACTGCTTGCCAGACGCATGATCCCAGCGAATTTATCCATATCTACGCCGAGTTCCATCTCGTCAGCATCAAATTCTTCAAAAGCATCTTTTTCAATGGTTAAGTCTACCATCGCCACATGGGCAGGATCAACAGCGCGTAAATTTATTCCCTTTTCCGAAACGTTGAATTTGACTTCATTGACCAGCGGTGATGTAACATCTATTAAATCTTTTAGTATCTCTGATTTGGCTTTTGCATTGAACATCTTTCCAGCCTCCCCAAACATATCAGACTGAGTAAATAATTGAAATGCACTCTGAGTTTATAACCTCTCCGGTAATTTTTAAAATAAATCATATGAACTACATGATTTGCTTCCTATGACACAGATGAATTAATTAATCCTCACGCCATTTATGACCACATTTCGTGCACGTATAAAAACGGCTTTCTGGTTCATCACTACCTCGCATTTGCCGTAACATCCAATATGCTTCATTATGACCACATTTTGGACAAACAATCTCTGTTTTCGGTAGAACGTTCATATCATCTTTGTTTTCAATAACGGTTACCTCTTTTTTCCGTTGTTTAGTCACAATGACATTGGATCCTTTTTTCTTCACCGTATGACCACATTTTTTACAAATGAGTTCGTCTCCATTGGGGTACATAAGAGATTTACACTTTGGACAAAACATCTTTTTTCCTCCGAATCGCATCTTTTACAATAATATCATGATCAAAAGAAAGCTCTGGTAACATGTTGATTTGATGAAATCTAGCTTTCGCTGCATCATCTCCACTTGTTACAACCCCTTTCTTTTTTTCTAAAATATAGACTACACTAATTGTATGACCCCGAGGATCACGATTTGGATCAGAATAAACACCTAAAAGAGATTGAATTATTGTTTCTAATCCAGTTTCCTCTTTAATTTCCCGAACAACTGCATTTTCAGTTGTCTCCCCATATTCAACAAATCCTCCTGGAAGCGCCCACATGCCTTGAAATGGAGGATATTTTCGTTGAACAAGAAGAATTTTATCATCCTTGAAAAGTACTCCATCAACAGTTATTTTTGGGGACTGAGAGGTCATGAGCCATTTGAATAGAACCAACAGTATTTAACTTTTCAGAATAAAATAAAGCCATAAAATACTGAAATTTAAATTGATAAATTAAGAACGTTGTTAAATTAGGAGATTAGAAAGAATAAAAAAATGAACATAATGACGATTTTATTGCATCGATTGCCAAAACCGCGGCAAGTTTTTTTTCAGTTCATCTTTCCAAACGATAAATGCTGATTCATCAATATTGCCATTATGATCAATTGTATAGATATTACCTTCGTTTTGGTGCATCCCTATATCCTTCCTCAATTCGCTTTCCCATTTGTTTAATGGGAACTAAACTAATGTATTCTTTTATTAATGAATGTTTTCTTTAGGTGTCTATGTAGTTACTTATGTAGATGCTCTTTCTTTTGCTAATTTTATCAGTAAACCTAAAAAATGAGAACCGTATTCCCCCTATAACTTATTGGGCTCGTGGTCTAGTTGGTTATGACGTCGCCTTGACATGGCGGAGGTCGCCAGTTCAAATCTGGCCGGGCCCATCTTTTTTAATTTATTAGAATCTACTTTTTTAAATTATGATAGCTTGGAATAATCCAAAAACGAAATTAGAATTCAAAAAACCATTATATTGATTTGAAATGATGATTGATTTATTTTGTAAGTGTTGTGGAACTTGTATTGGGGAATATGGGATTGCTATCACTTGTTTTGAAGTAAATTGAGTAACATCGTCAGTAATTGTCTGTAAATTTTTTATTGAACCAATAAAAAACATCGCAGACAATGATTTATTTTTTATGATATGGATTTTACTTAACCAACCATCTCCATTGATATTGCCTGCGATAACATATTTATCATTATTTATCTGCTGTATTGAAAACGCTTTATCAATTGATGGTCCACCAAAGGTTTGGTTCCATTGTTCAACTCCCTTTTCGTCAGTTTTAAGAATCCATGCATCTGATTTACCATTACCATATGAAAACGTGTATCCGCCAATGAGATATCCTTCATTTAAAGCAGGTTGCACAGCGTATCCTTCTTCAAAAGATGATCCCCCAAACGAAGTATTCCATTGTTCATCTCCCATCTCATTTACTTTGAGTAACCATACATCATAGTTACCTGAACCATATGATTTTGTGGTTCCACAGAGAATATATTCGTTTTCATCTCTTTCAATTGATCGTAAGAAATCTGTCTGTACTCCACCGTATCTTTTCATCCATATAACATTACTAGATTCATCAGTTTTTATTAAAAATCCATCTAAATCATCATGGACATTTAACAACTGACCAGTGAGAAGAAAACCGGAATCTTGCGCTTTAATAAGAGATAATCCATTGATCATATCGGTATTAATTTGATTACCAACAGATTTTTCCCAAATTTTTTTCCCATATTCATCAACTTTTATTAAATAACAATCGGTGCGTGCTGCAGTTTCAGAATTTACAACAATGAGATATCCATTATCGCTGGTGTTGCAGGCAGAAGTTGCACAATCTGATCCATTAAAACTAATAGTTAGATTCCATTCAATATTCCCCATTGAATTTATATTAATCATACTAGCATCATAACTTCTCGTTTTTTCAGAATAAATTTGACCTACTGCAATAAAATTTCCGTCCATTGTTTGAATTACATCTAAACCTTGATCATGGGATAAACCGCCAAAAGATACATTCCACTCTTCAATACCGTCTTTATCAGTTTTCACTATCCACATGTCTTCTTTCCCTTGGCTATATGAGTAAGTATATCCAGTTATTATGAATCCATTATCTGATGTTTGCCGAACAGAAACAAACCCATCAGATGGAGATCCTCCAAATGTTTTATTCCATTCTATAACTGCGGAGATATCAATGACCTGATTGCTATCAAAAAAATGTTTTTTTAACTCCGATCTTTGATTTAGAAATAAATCTGAACTAGTGCCTACTGATGAAAGTATAATTAATAATACTACTAAACATGATGAAAAACATATTCTACTATTCATGATTTTAACCAATTAAAAATTATAAGAGAAAGACTATTTAAATCTTGTTTGTAGCCAAAGCACATTGAAAAAGAGATAAAAAAACACCTTTACATTTAGCAAAACTTATTTAACACCATATGAATTAATTGCTCGATAAAAAAAAGGCAAATCAACGATGTGGCCCTGAAGCTATCCATACATCAAAAACCACATGCTTTGTGGACACATTAACCTATTATGCCAGTATAGTCGAACTGAACCAGATATATCAACAAAACAGTTATAAATAGTAAGCTTATACGCTATCAAACCTCAATTACAATCATCGTCTGATTGTTGCCTATGAAAAGAGGTAAAATAACTAAGACCATATAAAATAACCAGAAATGGAGGTAGAAAGATTATGGCAGATAAACCACATATGAACTTAGCA